>CAKTCH010000233.1 GCA_934538895.1 uncultured Alphaproteobacteria bacterium | reverse complement strand
GTTGATGATGCTGAGGAAAGGGTCGAAAGGCCCGTCGTCGCCGGGGCCTTCTTCGTCCTGCTTATTCCTCTTTATATTTGTATCCGACACCGTACAGGGTCTCTATCTGCGAGAATTCACTATCCACGACGCGGAATTTCTTACGGATGCGCTTGATATGCGAATCGATCGTCCGGTCATCGACATAGATATTCTCACCATAGGCCATGTCGATCAACTGGTCGCGGTTTTTTACATGGCCGGGGCGAATGGCCAGCGCCTTCAGCAGCAGGTATTCGGTGACGGTCAGATCGACGGCCTGCCCTTTCCATGTGCAGACATGGCGGGCATCGTCCAGAATCAGATTACCGCGCACCGTGATCGCCGTATCGTCGGCCTTAACGGCCGCGACCGCTACCTGGTGGCGCAGCGCTTCCCGGCGCAGCAGCGCCCGGATGCGTTCGATCAGCAGGCGCTGGGAGAAAGGCTTGGTGATATAATCGTCCGCGCCCATGCGCAGACCGATAACCTCGTCGACCTCATCGTCCTTGGACGTCAGGAAAATTACGGGCAGGGCCGATTTTTCGCGCAGCTTGGCCAGCACTTCCATGCCGTCCATGCGCGGCATCTTGATATCCAGCACCACCAGGTCGGGGGTATCGGCGGTGATGCCTTGTAACCCTTCCTCGCCGTCATTATAGGTTTTCACCTTGAAACCTTCCGCTTCCAGCGCCATGGCGACGGACGTCAGGATGTTACGGTCGTCATCGACAAGGGCGATGGTCTGTTGCGGGGTCAGGCCCGGTGTGATCGCATTCATAGGAACTGGTATAGCTTTTGTCAGGGTAGCGGTAAAGAGCATCATCGTTCTCCAGCCCCCTATGACCAAAAAATATGTACGGGGGTATTCAAAGCATACGATCCGGTAATGGCTGGAATGGGGCCTGAATGAGGCAATTCTGCAATCAAAGCAGGGGGTTTTTATGGCGAAAGTTTTTTCTCACCCTTTTTTCCGGGCTTACTGGAATGTCGGTCTACCGCTTGACGGGCCTCCTGATGCGCCTTGCGTGTGGCCTTCAGCAGATCGGCTGACGAGGGCGCGCTTGAGTCCGTGTCCGTATTCTCCGATGGCTTGTGCTTCTCTACTGGTAAGAGTTTCTGATCCGAAGTGGCAGTATCTTTCGAGGATGTTTCCGACATGGGGGCCAACCTTTTTCTCAAGAACTTCAATTTGCTTTGCGGTTACGGCAATATTCTGTTTCAGAAGCTTTCCAAGCTCTCCGGCCCCGGGGTGAGGAGATGTCATATTTTTCATAGATCCGGCGCAGTTTGCCAGTGTTGCGACACATATAACTTTCCCGCCCGCGTGCTCGACAAATGAGCGTAAGGTTGCTGCCGTTCCGCCTTCCTTGGTTGAATCATCAACCAGAACATATTGGCGGCCTGCTTTGATCGTCCCTGCAAAGATAGGTTGATGCAGGAGCTTGTCAATGCTGTCCATTTCCTTACGGCCCACGCGGGCGACCTGACGGACATCTTCCGCGACTTCGGCGCCGAAGTGTTTCGCCAGAAAATGGGCGAAGGTAATGGGCAGCATATTGCGGCCCCCGTCGGTTTTATGGACATAGGGGGCGAGAAAAATGACGTCCTTGCCCGCGATTTTCTGTTGCAGGTCAAGCAGGCGCTTGTCATTCACAACGGTATCGATGACTTTCATCGCGGCTTCGGCGTTCCCGCCTTTCTTGGCCTCTTCGTATTCCGGATGCCAGTGCAGGCACTGGCCCGAGGTCAGGTTGAACTGGCCGCCCAGTTTCTGAAGGTTGGGTGCCCAGAGAGATTGCGCGATCACGGGCAGGCCGTCCGCGCCCCAAGGCATTCTCGTCATGACATGCTGTTCAGCTTGCATATATCCCAACCCCTGTTCTGGATTTAAGAATATGCTATCATATCTAATATAGATTATTTATGTATAATTTTTGTAATAAAATTTCAAATTTACCCTTCCTCCAATACGGCGCCCGCCAGAAATAACGATCCTGTCATCAGGATGCGGGCCGGCTGGCCGCCAAGGGGGATCTGCCGCAGGGCCTCGACAATTCCGGGGGTGGTATTGACGGTCAGATCCGGTTTCATTTCACGGGCCATTTGACACAAAAGGGCCGGATCATGACTCTGCGCCGCCATGCCGGGCAGGGGGATGACGGTCAGGCTTTCGAGGTGCGGCAGCAGCGGCGCGATAAACTGATCCGCCTGTTTGTCTTGCTTCATCGCCATGACCATGTGAAGCGGTTTTGCATCCATGGCGTGCCACGATAATGCCTGTTGCGCCAGCACCTGACCCGCGCTGTCATTGTGCCCGCCGTCGAGCCACAATTCGGCGTTTGCCGGAATCAAAGTGCAATAACGATGCGGGTTCAGGCGCTGCAACCTTGCGGGCCAGACGGCCTGTGTCAGGCCCCTGATACGTGATTCCTCATGAATCGAAAATGAATCAGTCACATGGGGCGTGTCAGCCAGTGCCAATACGCAGGCCAGCGCCGCGCCCGCGTTTTCCAGCTGGTGCGCGCCGTGCAGGGCGGGGTAGGGGTATGAATATGATAACGACTCGTATCGGAATATAAATTTTACGGGGTCGGCGGGGTCTTTACTGACGCGCCACTCCTGCCCGGCGCGGTGCAGGGGTGCGTCATGCCGACATGCGATGCGTTCGAACACCGTCAGGGCCTGATGGCCCGCAGGTCCTTCCTGTTGATAGCCAATGATGCAGGGGACGCCCGGTTTGATGATACCGGCTTTTTCGGCGGCTATTTCCTGAATCGTGTTTCCGAGATACTGGCAATGGTCGCGTGATATGCGGGTGATGACGGTGGCGGCGGGCTTTTCGATCACATTGGTACAATCCATCCGGCCCCCCATGCCGACCTCGATCAGCGACAGGTCTGCCGGCACGCGGGAAAAGGCCAGAAAGGCCATGGC
>CAKTCH010000232.1 GCA_934538895.1 uncultured Alphaproteobacteria bacterium | reverse complement strand
TTTGAACGAAGAGCTTTACACCACCGGAGCGGTGCGTTCCCTGCGCCAGCGCGGCCTGTCCACGCGCGCGATCGAAGCCAGAATGGCCGTAAAAGGCGTCCCCGCAGCACTGGTCAAAAAGATTTTGCAGGATATTGACGGCCTGCATGAAAATGACGCCAATCTTGTCGCCGCCCTGCGGCAAGCCCGAAAGCGCCGCATCGGCCCCTATCTGCCCCCTGGCAAGGAGGCATCACCGGAAGCACAGGATAAGCATCTGTCCGCCATGGCGCGCGCCGGGTTCGATTTCGAAACCGCGCAAAAAGCCTTGAAAATGGACAGGGAGGAAGCGGACGGCCTTATTGGAGCGTCCGGCTGGTAGAATCCGGATCGGACGACCGCGGCGTGCCCCCGCCAGCCCCTGGCGTACCGCGGTCCACCTTCATGACACGCTTGCGCGGAAATACCAGCGTCGCTGTCGTGCCGATGCCTTTTTGCGACACCAGTTCCAAATGACCGCCATGCAAGCGCATCAGCGAGGTCACCAGCGTCAGGCCCAGACCCGCGCCCGACGTGCTGCGCGAGAGAGCGGTCTCCACCTGACCGAACGGCGAAAGCGCCTTTTCGATTTCATCGTCGACAAGGCCGATGCCCGTGTCAGTCACCGACAGGCGCAAACGGCCATCGCCGTCCACCTCGTCGGAGATTGTAATGCTCCCGCCCGATTGCGTGAATTTCATCGCGTTCGAAAGAATATTCAGAAGACATTGCTTGACCGCAAGCTCCTCGCCTATGAGGTCGGGAATATGATGCAGCGTGACGTTATTGACGCTTAACCCGGCCTCGGCGATCTTGGCACCGACAAAATCAAGACAAGACTGCACCAGGCGCTCCATGTCGATAGCGCCTTCATTCAACTGGCGCTCGCCCGCATCGATGCGCGACACATCCAGAATATCATTGATAATACGCAGAAGCTTTTTGCCACTTTCGTGGATATCCTTGGCATATTCCCAATATTGACGGTGATTGATCGCGCCGTAAACTTCATTTCGGATAATTTCGGAGAAACCGATGATCGCATTCAAGGGCGTGCGTAACTCATGCGACATATTCGTGAGGAATTCAGATTTCGCGCGGCTGGCAAGGTCGGATTGCAGCATGGCATCGGACATTTTAAGCTCCGCTTCCTTACGCTGGCTGATATTCTCAAGGCTGCCCTCGTAATAAAGGATATGGCCGTCGTCATCCCGCACGGTACGGGCGTTTTCGTTCACCCATATGTAGATGCCCTGACGGGTCAGCATCTCGGCTTCAAATCCCTGCACGGTGCCTTTTTGCTCCAGTTCGCGGATAAAGCGCGCCCGCTCGCGCGGCATCCGGTACAGCTGCTCATGGGCATTGCGCACATGCTTCATCACGTGTTCGGGCGATTCATAACCAAGAATGCGGGCATAGGCGGGGTTAACGCTCAGGAAATGCCCTTCCGGCGTGACCTGATAGATACCGCCGGCGGCGTTCTCGACGATCGTACGGTATTTTTTTTCAGCTTCGGTCAACGCGCGTTCGGTACGGCGGCGATCTTCGACATCGGTGATGGTCCCGACCACACGTAGCTGGCGCGCTTCATCCTGGCGCAGCATCGACATGGCCAGTTCCGCCGCATGATAGGCGCCGCTGCTGGTGCGTAAACGCGTAAAGGCGCGATAGGCCGGGCGCTTGCCGATCACCAGTTGCCGGAAGGCCGTTCTTTGCTCTTCCTGATCCTGTGGGTGCAGCATATCGAAGATATTGCGATGCACGCATTGCTCGGTTTCAAAACCCGTAATCCGTGGCCATGTATCGTTGAGGAACAATATATCGCCTTCGGCGTTCAGTTCGAAAATAATGTCGCTGACCGAGTCGATAATGGCCCGGTATTCGCGCTCTGCCTTGCGCAGGGTCTGGTTCAGGCGCTCGCGCTCGGCCATTTCGCTGTTCAGTTCATAGTTTTTCCGCGCCAGCGCCCGGTTCATCGACGACAGGCGATAAGACTGGCGATGGTTGTTACGGACATACATCGTCCCGACCAGCGTCAGCGTCAGGCCGAACAGCAGCAAAAGCAGCGGCGAATGCCGCAGGAACATCATATTGCGATTGGAGCCGATCTGCAGCTCCACGCGCCAGACCTTATCCGCTACGTTGACTTCATAATTATAACCGAAATCGCCGCGGGAGCCGGTTTGTTCGACGTCGCTATGGCCGCGATCCATCAGAAACAAGCGCTGCCCGCTATTGACATCCATAATGGTCATGCGGCGCACCATCGATTGCGAGGCCAGCCAGTCTACATGGGCCAGAGCCGGAGTGCGTGTAATAGCCGCCAGAATGCCTTTATCCTGCGCGCCGTCATGAAGATTGCGCATTATGATGAACAGCCGCCCTTTTACGACCGGATTGTCATTCTCCATTTTATAATCATTGGCGGTGTAATTACTCAACGCCACGGTGGCATCCTTGTCCTTGCCACGGTTCGCCATGATATATTGCACCAGCGACTTGCTGGTATTTTCGCTCAGGCGATGCGGATTATGCGGATCTTGCGAGTCATCGAGGAGATCTCGAAAACGCCAGTTCCCGTCTCCGGATTTATATATCCAGACAAGATTCGTGAAAACTTTGCTATCGGATATGGCCTTGCGGATATCGGCCCGCGCCATTTCGCCGTTGCTGGCCTCGGAAAGGGTGAGGATCGTACTCAGCATTTGCAGATCGTTTTCCATGGTTTCAATGCGGCTGCTGAGCGTCGTGCGCGTTTCATGCGACTTGTTGCGATATTCATTGATGACGATGTCGTTCATGAAAATGCTGAGCACCATATAAGCGACGACCGTCAGGATCATCCCGTTCAGGAACACCATGAATTGCGGCACGCCGCCGGTCATTACGCGCCGCGCTTTCTCGCCGTGCGTTTCATAGATTTCAGACTCGTCCTTGTCCGGTTCGCTGTATGCCATAAGG
>CAKTCH010000231.1 GCA_934538895.1 uncultured Alphaproteobacteria bacterium | reverse complement strand
GGATGACGGTAGTAGTTGGATTTCATCGTACCGTTGTATGCGTTATGTTCAGATTTTCCGTTTTCTGAAATAAAAGAGTCCTGAACCTAGAAACCCCGCCCCTTGATATTCAGCATCTGCTCGGGGCGAATCCGGGGGGATTTACTGCCGCCGCCGCCCGACTGATCGGCGAAACGATCGCGGCCATGGAAAGCGTCCTCAAGCAAATCGTCGATAGACGGTATATTGCCCATCAAAAGCTCGTTGACCACCAGACGTATAAAATCACAGGCCTTTTCTTCCCAGTTATAAACATCCTGACCGTAAGGCTGGCCCCGGATTTTGAAATCACCGATGAACCAGTTGCCGTCCGCCTGCGGCGACGCTTTCAGGAAGCAGATATGTTCCATGGGCAGCTTGCCCGCGGGCGGCGTGTCGTACATCATCTGGATTTCGGCTTCGGCTTCGTTACCGTCGGGATTCATGCGCACCTCGGCGCTGCACGTCATGCCCTTTTCCGCGTCATAAGCCGACCAGGGCACGGATTCGTAAGGGCCGGGCACATAGCCGACCCCCATCTTGTCCATCATCTCTTTCACGGGTACGCGCATAACTTATTATAACCTTAAGTTCCGGGTTGTGGGCGGAAAATAACGCCTGAATCCGGTTTTAGGAAGGAAAATCCGGTTTTATTGCGATTTTACACGAATATGGCGGCTTTCGCGGAATTCCAGATCAAGAATCTGGCCGGAATGCACCTGATTCGCCGCCGTCACGGGCACGCCCTGTTCATCGCGCACCACGGCGAAACCCCGCGCCAGCACATTCTTGAACGACAGCGTTTCCAGCATCCGCGCCGTGTTCTCAAGCGGACGGGCACGATCCGGCAATATACGCAGGGAAGCGTTCCTCAGCCGTTCCGCCCGGTCGTGCAGGCGGTGGCTTTCACGCTCGATCAGGCTGCGCGGATGGCGCAAGGACGAACCCAGCCGCACCAGTTTCGTATCGCGCAACTTGATACCTTTATCGAACGCGCCGTCGAGCTTGTGCGCGATATGATCGAGATTCTGCGTTTTAATCTCCAGCAGGCGCCGCGGATCGCCCAGACGCGCGCCGGAAGACTGCGCCCGTTCGCGACGATATTCGATCAGGCGCGTCATGCCCGCGAACAGACGCCGCGCGCCATCCATCGTCGCCGCCAGTAATTCCGCCCGCACCGGCACGGCCATCTCCGCCGCCGCCGTCGGCGTCGGCGCGCGCATGTCGGCGGCATAATCGATCAGGGTGGTATCGGTTTCATGCCCGACCGCTGAGATGAGCGGGATGGAGCAATCGGCGACGGCGCGCACGACGGCCTCCTCGTTGAACGCCATCAGGTCCTCAAGCGAGCCGCCGCCGCGCGCGACGATAACCAGGTCGGGCCGCGCCACCGGACCACCCGCAGCGGGAAGCGCGTCGAAGCCGCGAATGGCGCGGGCGATCTGGTCCGCCGCCGCCTCCCCCTGCACGGCCACGGGCCAGACGATGACATGACGCGGAAAACGATCATTCAGCCGGTGCAGGATATCGCGAATTACCGCGCCCGTCGGCGACGTCACCACGCCGATCACGCCCGGCAGATAGGGAATCTTTTTCTTGCGTTCCGCCGCGAACAGCCCTTCAGCAGCAAGGCGCTTGCGCCGGTCCTCCAGCATTTTCAGAAGCGCGCCCGCGCCCGCCAGTTCGATCGAATCGACGATCAATTGGTAACGCGAGCTTTTAGGGTAAGTCGTGATCTTGCCGGTGCAGATCACCTCCAGCCCGTCCTCGGGCTTTATTTTCAGGCGTTGCAGCGTGGTGCGCCAGCATATGATATTAAGGTTGGCGTTTTCATCCTTGAGATCGGCGTAAAGATGTCCGGACGCCGCCAGCTTCATCCCCGCTATTTCACCGCGCACGCGCACACGCCCGAAACCTTCCTCCAGCGTGCGCTGTACCGAACCCGCGAGTTCTGATACGCTTAATTCCGGAACGTTGGAGCGCTGGGGCGCGTTGGCGGTATCGAAAAGATGATCCATGTCAGGGGTTATAGCATGGGTAACACGATATCGAAAGACAGAGTGCATATGAGGGAAACCGTCATGAAAAAAACGATTCTGCTGGCCGCCGTTGCGTTGACCGTCTGGCCTTTCGCGGCGCAGGCCCGCGATATCGGCAGCGTCAGCACCACGATCCGCCTGCTGGGCGCCGCCAACGACAAGATCAAGATCGAGGCCTTCGCCGATCCCAAGATCGACGGCATCACCTGTTACATCAGCCGCGCCGTCACCGGCGGCATCAGCGGCGCCATAGGGCTGGCTGAAGACACTTCGGACGCCGCCATCGAATGCGTGCAGACCGGCCCGATCGTGTTCAGGGAGCCGATTCTGACCCGCGAAAAAGGCGAGGAAGTCTTCAACGAACGCCGCTCGATCCTGTTCAAGGAACTGCACGTCAACCGCTTCTATGACGCCGCCGCCAACTCGGTGATCTACCTGACATGGAGCGACAGGCTGATCGAGGGCTCGCCCAAAAACGCGATCTCGGCGGTCACCCTGCAACCCTGGGGCACCACCCCGCCGGGAAAACCGCTGCTGAAGTAGTCCGCAAACTGGTCTTTCAAAAACCGGCTAGGCGCAGTTGCGGGAAAGGGATACTAATTAGTATCCCTTTTTAGTTATGCCGCTACTATTTTTACACTGATCCCTGAATTAGGGCCGGGCGGAAGTCCCAAAGCTGTATCTGTTCCAGGATTTCCTCTCAAATCATTAAGTAGAGATTCTGGGCTAAAAAGTTGATTAATAATACGTTCTGACTCTGAACGTGCATTGGTTACATCTTTAGCTCTGTAAGCAATTAAATTTGCAACATTTTCTTCAATAGCTCTACGGCACAATGCTCTCATATAGAAACGATTAAATTCACCTTCGGCCAACGTTTCTGGTGCAGTTTCAGGTACTTTTGCTTCAATCGTCTTACCTTTTACAC
>CAKTCH010000230.1 GCA_934538895.1 uncultured Alphaproteobacteria bacterium | reverse complement strand
GGTGAGGGGGGACTAACGTGAAACGTAGAAAATTTATGTGCTAATAATGCTGTCCTAAAGGGGTATTGTTTTCCCCCTCTCCCCAAGGGGAGAGGGGGTTATAGAGTCTAGTTGACGGAGGGAGGTTTTTAATGGCTAATCACAGCCATGGATATCATTCTTTTCGCGGCGCTGGCTTATCTTCTGGGGTCGATCCCGTTCGGCCTCGTGCTGACACGCATGGCCGGGTACGGCGATATCCGCCGGATCGGATCGGGCAATATCGGCGCGACTAATGTTTTACGCACGGGCAACAAGGCGCTGGCGCTGGCGACTTTGCTGCTTGATAGCGGCAAGGGTGCGGTAGCGGTGCTGATCGCGCGTTATCTCGGCAATGAAGACGCCGCGCTGGCGGCGGGTTTGTTCAGCATTCTGGGGCATTGCTTTCCGGTGTGGCTGAAATTCCAGGGCGGCAAGGGCGTCGCGACGACGCTCGGCATGTTTCTGGCGCTGGCCCCTTACACGGGGCTGGTCGCGTGCGGCACATGGCTGCTGATGGCGCTGATTTTCCGCCTTTCGTCGCTGGCGGCGCTGGTCGCCATGATATCGACGCCTGTTTCGGCCTATGTCATTTATCACGATCCGGCCCTCGCGAGCGTATCGCTGTTCGTGGCGGCGCTGGTATGGTATCGCCATAAAGCGAATATCCGGCGTTTGCTGAAGGGCGAAGAGTCGAAAATTGGGAAGAAAAAGGAAAAAATTTAACCGTGAAGGCGCCAAGGCGCGAAGTTCTTTTAGCTGCGCCGAAGGCGTAATAAAATAGAGTTTCTGCTGGAAGATCGTTTAATTATTGCCTGCGGCGCTGAAATACGGAGAACTTCGCGCCTTGGCGTCTTCGCGGTTCAAAATACAAAGGACCATTTTATATGAAATTATCACGCGCCGCCAAAGAACTCCCCGCCACCGACATGAAAGAAAAAATATCGTGGCTGCGGCTTGCGCGTACGGAGAATGTCGGCCCCGTTACATTTTACCGCTTGCTGGAAGCCTATGGCTCGGCGGGCAAGGCGATCGAGGCGCTGCCCGACCTTGCCAAACGAGGCGGGCGGACCAAACCTTTGATTGCCGTGGCGCTGACGCAGGTGGAGCGTGAATATCAGGCCCTGAAAAAATTCGGCGGCGATATCCTGTGCGCGGGCGAAGCCGGCTATCCGGTATCGCTGGCCGCGATCGACGACGCACCGCCCGTCATCACCTATACCGGCGATATCAAACTGCTTGGAAACGCCTGCGTCGGGATCGTAGGTTCACGCAACGCGTCGCTGAATGGCCGTAAATTCACCGAGAAGCTGGCACGCGATCTCGGCGCTTCCGGCGCGAGCGTTATTTCCGGGTTGGCGCGCGGCATCGACACCTCCGCCCATGCGGGCTCTCTGGAAACGGGCACGGTGGCCGTGCTGGGCGGCGGACTGGATATTATCTATCCGCCCGAGAACAAAGACCTCTATGCGCAGATCCGCGAGAAGGGGCTTATCCTCGCCGAAAGCCCGTTCGGGCAGCAGCCTTTCGCGCAAAGCTTTCCGCGCCGCAACCGTATCATTTCGGGCCTGTCGCAAGGCGTCGTCGTGGTCGAAGCGACATTTAAATCCGGATCATTGATTACGGCACGCATGGCGGGGGAGCAGGGCCGCGACGTCTTCGCCGTGCCCGGCCACCCGCTCGACCCGCGCGCGGAAGGCCCCAACGCCCTGATTCGCGACGGGGCGGTGCTGGTGCGTAACGCCGCCGACATTCTGGAATCCCTAAGCGCGTTCCAGTCCGGCAGGATGCAGGACAGCGCCCGCCAGACATATGAACCGCTACATGCCGCGCCGCATATCGACGACCAGACGCTCGATCGCGTGCGCGCGGAAGTGCTGGCCTGCCTGTCGCATACGCCTGTATCCGTCGATGAAATCATCCGCAGCGCCGGTTTGCCGGCGGCCGCGGTGCAGATCGTTATTCTGGAACTGGAACTCGCAGGGCGAACGCAGAGATTGCCGGGGCTGCGCGTAGCGCTCGTGACCGATTAGCCACGGCGCACGCAGCAAAGCAACAACGGCGAAAGTTTATGGCTTGAATACAGGATCAGGGGTGGGACGGGAAGCTATGACGCCCAAGCAGTCTTCCTTTGTAAACCGTAAACTGGAATCTTTCGCATTTTGTGTGAAATGCCCGCTCAATTGATGCGCAAGCGCAGCAAGATCCTTGCAGAAAAAATCAGAAGCGGGCTGGTCGTAAGCCACCATGGCTTTGGCTTCATCACTAACATTAAAGCTAATATCCGGAGCAGTCATAACATTAAACGTCATCCCGCCCACTACTGCCGCGATTGCACCATTCGCAAAACTATTCATTTTTAAACCTCCCTAAAAAGTTGTTATGTTATTTTTGCTTTTCTGAACCTTATGTCAATGAAAATCATACAGGCTTGACGCACCCCCCCTCCTCATGAGATTGGACACTATAATTATATGTGTGAAACCCTTCTTTAGAGTTATGTAATTAGTGCCTCCAGCCAACCTCGTCATCGTTGAGTCGCCTGCCAAGGCCAAGACCATTAACAAGTATCTCGGGGCTGATTACGAGGTGCTGGCTTCCTACGGCCATATACGCGACTTGCCGCCGAAAGACGGCTCGGTCCTCCCCGATGAGGATTTCGCCATGAGCTGGCAACTGGGTGACCGTTCGGCCAAGCCGGTGGGGGATATCAGGAAGGCGCTTAAGAAAGCCAAAACGCTCTATCTCGCCACCGACCCCGACCGTGAAGGGGAAGCGATTTCATGGCATGTGCGCGAACTGCTGAAAGAGGAAGGGCTGATCGAAGGCCGCGACGTCCGCCGCGTTACCTTCAACGAGATCACCAAGAAGGCCGTGCAGACCGCGTTCGAGAATGCGCGCGATCTCGATATGCCGCTGGTCGATGCGTACCTCGCCCGCCGCGCGCTCGATTATCTCGTCGGGTTCAATCTCTCGCCGGTAT
>CAKTCH010000229.1 GCA_934538895.1 uncultured Alphaproteobacteria bacterium | reverse complement strand
ATTCTCGTTGAACACCACCCCGCGGTGCCATTCGGTGCGGTCCTTGCGCTCGCCGGTCTGCTTGTCTTTCCAGCTTTCCGACGTGGCGATGGAAAGGTTGCAGACCTTGCCGCCATTCTGGAACGTCCGCACCTCGGGGTCGCGCCCCAGATTGCCCACCAGAATGACCTTGTTGACGCTGCCAGCCATGACGTTTCTCCGAATGATTGTGCTGAAAAAACAAGCTTAGCCGCTCCGCATGCGGGCGTCCAACGGATAGTTCGCATTTGAGCGAAATCACGCTCAAAACCCACAATATCAAATGCCGCGCAAGATTAAACGGCGTTTAAGCACCCGCCGATACCCTGTCCTGAGAGCAACGGAAAAATTTCAGGTTCGGTATGATGAAAAAGATAATCATGATGGCGCTGCTGGGATTTGTTCTGCTGGCGGGAAGCGCGAAAGCCGAAGTGGAAGACGGCACGAAAATCGATACCGCCCTGGTCGGCACGCTGATGGGCTGGATCGAGCGCGAAACCGGCCACCGCGCCCCCAATCAGCCGGTCGTGGTCGCCAGCGAGGAAAAATTCCAGATGGTGATGAAGATGCGCGGCGTTCATTATGCCGACGCCCGCGCCATGTATATCCCCGGTATGGTGATCCTCGACAATTACAGCTGGGACGAGGAAGACCCCATCCAGATCAGCCTGCTGGTGCATGAGCTGGTGCATCATGCGCAGCTCTTCTCCAAGCGCAAATATGCCTGCGCCGACGCCAAGGAATACGAAGCCTATACCATACAGAACAAGTGGTTGGAGAAACACGGGCACCGTCCGTTCGCCAGCCAGCACTGGATCGACCGGATGTCCCGCTGCGGCGAATCGAACAGCTGAAGCAGGGAGGCCGGAGGCCGGAAACCGGGCGGGGAGAAATCCCCGCCCTTTTTTGTGTTATCCCCACAATCGCCTGTTGCGGCGCGGACTCAGCACACGCGTCTGGTTAAGGCATTGTAAAAACAGAAAATTGCCAAAAATCCATTTCCACCTGGTCACTTAAGACAAGCGCGGCGTGATGATTATGCAACTATTTACTATAAATTAGCCTTTCCAGTCCCTTGCGCGATTGTGTATAAGTCCGTCACGCGATATTTTGCTGGCGAACAACAAATGATCGGCGCAATCGATTTTTTGGAAGGATACATCATGGCACGGAAATCATTGATTTTTGGCGGTCTGACGCTGGCTCTCGCTCTCGTCTTCGCGCCCGCGGCCCAGGCCGCCGTTCAGAACCCGCAGGATCTTGATCTGCGCAACGAACGTCTCTGCGTTACCAATTTTGAGGAAGCCGCCAAGGCTGGCCTGAATCTCGATCTGGTGCATGATTACACGCGCCGCATCGGCGAAAGCTGCGCCGGGAATATCGGCTCTTCCGCCGTGCCGAACCTGATCCGCAATATCCGCACGGTCGTCACCAACACCGTCAAGGCGGCGAAGCAGGGCGGCAGCGCTGAACGCGGCGGCGAAGTGATCGCCACCGCCCTCAACGCCGCGGGTCAGCCCAGCGTCGTTGCGGTCGATCCGTCGCTCTATTCGATGATCCTCACCGAATCCTCCACCTTCACCGAGCTGGCGCTTGATGAAAATGTTGAAACGGATCTCGGCAAGATCCTCAACCTCGCGCGCAACCCGCCGGGGTCGCAGCCGGGCTACAATCAGCAGCCCACTGTCAGCATCGAGCAGAAGTAATTTAAACTGGTTATGGCGGCGTTCCCAAGTCTGTGCCGGGAACGCCGCCCCGAATTTCTGATTGCGCCTGGTTCCCTCCTGTAGTTTTCCTGTCGTTTCTTCCTGACCATCTCTCCA
This sequence comes from uncultured Alphaproteobacteria bacterium, assembly GCA_934538895.1. Classification (GTDB taxonomy): domain Bacteria; phylum Pseudomonadota; class Alphaproteobacteria; order Micavibrionales; family Micavibrionaceae; genus Micavibrio_C. Next base: position 1,167 of record CAKTCH010000229.1, on the reverse strand, counting down.
TCGTCTTTCCAATTCCTTCAAGTGGGGCAAAAATGAACAAGTCTTTCATGCGTCGTGGCCTGCTGCTCGCGGTAAGCGCGGCGGCACTCGTCCTGGTGGCTGATGCGGCGCAAGCCGGTTATGGCCAGCAGGGTTTCTTCAACGGCCGTGTTGAGCCCGATGGCTCCATCGACCTGCGCAATCCCTCGGTGAGCACCAGCGGCGCGCAGCCGGGCCAGTCCATCGCCCAGCGCCCCCGTCCCGAATTCGACCCGACCCCGATCGATGTCGGCTCTTTCCAGATGTTCCCCTCCATCACGGTCGGGCCCGTCTTCGACAGCAACATCTATTCCCAGCTTTCCGGCGAAAAGTCGGACTGGGTGTGGGTGATCAATCCGGGCATCACCTTCCTGTCCAACTGGAACCGTCATGCCCTTTCGCTCGGCATGCAGGGCGACTTCGGCTTCTACACCTTCCATGACCGCGAAAGCTATCACAACGGCATCCTCAATCTCGCGGGCCGTTTCGACCTCGCGAACCGCACCTATGTCGATTACGGCGCCGATTATCAGCGCCTGAGCGAAGAGCGCGGCGCGCCCGACGCCCTGACCTCGGCGGTCGAGCCCACGACGATGAACTATTCGCGCTTCTACGGCGGTTTCCTGCGCAAGCAAGGCCGTTTCGACATCCGCTCGCAATATTCGTTCCGCCGCTTTGATTATGATCCGGTTGAAACCGGCGTCGGCGAAACCAACCTGAACTTCCGCAACAAGAACGTGCATCAGGTCACCGCGGAGCTGGGCTATGAAGTCATGCGCTTCTGGCGTCCCTTCGTGCGCGGCGGTTATAACTGGCGCGATTTCGACGACAACGCCCTGCATGCCTCGCAAGGCTATGACACCGTCATCGGGACGGGCTATGAACTGGCTGGCGGCAGCGTGACGGGCGAGGTTTACGCCGGTTACATGACGCAGGACTTCACCAACTGGAAGGCCGACAACAGCGGCAGCGCCACCCATGATTTCAAGTTCGGCGGTAATTTCATGTGGAATATCACCGGCCTGACCACGCTGATGGGCGAGTTCGACCGCACGCTGGAAGACACGACCACCACCGGCTACCGCAGCTTCATCGCCACCGGCGGTTCGCTGACGGCCCAGCACGAGCTGCGTCGCAACATCCTGCTTG
>CAKTCH010000228.1 GCA_934538895.1 uncultured Alphaproteobacteria bacterium | reverse complement strand
ATTTCCGTCTGACGCCCGCCTTTTTCCGAATATCTTTCCACGGGAAAAAAGGGTTCAGCCCGATTATATATTGCCATTGCCGGCGCACGCGGAAATAATCAAATCCATGAGACGTTTTTTGACAATTCTAGCCGCCCTTATCCTCACTTCCTCGTTAAGCGCTTGCGGCACATCGGATGACGGGCGGAGATTGTCGGCGATCAACCCCGCTGCGGGCGGCCCCTTGCTTCCCTTACCCAATGCCGCGCCCGTTCACGACCCCGACGACGGAATATTCATGGACTCGGTGTCCACCTGGTTAAACCGGATAGGCGCACCCGCCAACTCGCAATATGAATTCACGCGCGTCGACCTCGACGGCGATGGCCGGCGCGAGGGACTGATCCTGCTGCAAAGCCCGCACCAGAAATGGTGCATGGAATATGGCTGCACTATGTATATATTCCACGCCCACGACGAAGGATTCAGTTATCTTTCCGAAATATCGCCCGTGCGCGGACCGCTGATCGTCACGGACCGCCAGACTAATGGCTGGCGCGATATCGTGGCCTACGTATCAGGCCGTGAATCGTGGCAGGCAAAAAATGTCGCATTGCAATTCGACGGCAGAAGCTACCCTTCCCAGCCGGAAACGCTCCCGGCCACGGCCATGAACGTCCTCGAAAATAAGAATATAAAGATATTCCCTTAAGCGGTTTACCGGCCCGTAATCTGCCGCATAATCCTGCGGAACAGCCCCTCGGGCGGGGGGGCATACATAATGCGGTTGTGTTCCCTGATGATTTGCGCCTTCTGATCTTCATCCAGCGACAAATCCATATCCTTGATTAGCTGGTTGAAATCGACGGTGCGCACATGATTTTGCTTCAGACGCATCATGATCTTCTGTTCCTGCCCGTCGAAATCGCCGTCGCTCCACACCAGCATCCGCGCATGATAGAAAAACTGGCTACGATCGCTCTGATCTTCTATTTTCAGGAACATATCGGCGATATCCTGCGCCTGTACGATATCGTTCTCCAGAATTTTCTTCTGTTCCGCGGTAAAAGGCTCGCTGGCCAGAACGCCTTTCAGATATTTCTTCTCCTCAACCGTCACCACCTGGTCGGCGTGAGCCATGGCGAATACGGTACGCCACATATAGAAACGGCTATCGCTCACGACGCCGGATTTGCGGGACGCGCTTTTAATATCGCTATCGCCCATAACCGAAAACATTTCGAAGACATCTTTCAGCCCGGCAATGGAACGGTGCGCCCCCTTCAGCCAGTCGGCTTTCTTCCGCCCGCTTGTCTGCAATTTCAACAGCAAACGTTCCGTCGCCAGCGGCGCGTCATCATGACGCTGCCGCATCATATCCATGATGCGCTTTTCCTGTGCGTCGAAATCGCCGTCGCACCAGACCAGCAAACGGGCAAAATTGAAGAAGTCGTCCGAATCCTTCTCTGATGAAATTTTATCGAACAGGGCCGCCACATCCTGCGCCCGTTCGATATCCTGTTTCAGGATACCCTCCTGCGCGGGCGTCACCGGCAGCCGGGAAAGATAAATCTCCATGAAGCGGCGCTCTTCATCGCTGACATGGCCATCCGCGTGTGCCAGCGCGAATACGGCGCGCCACATGTAAAAACGGCTCTCGCTCAATGTCGTCATGTCATTCCCCCGTAATCTGCGTCCAGTGGTAGAAGCCGGATTTCCCGGCCAATACCGGAACAAGCCCGGCCATGATTGTATGCAATTCTTCTTTCAGCGTCCATGGCGGGTTTACAAGCACCATGCCGCAACCGTTCAGGACATCGGCGTCTTGCGGCTTGCGCAAATAAAAATCCGCCGCCGCAATTTTACTGATTCCGGTTTCCACCAGCGCTTTATGATAAGCGCGCACATCCGCGCGATCCTTGATCGGATACCAGAACGCATACATGCCCGTAGCCCAGCGTTCATAAGCGTTTTCCAATCCCCGCACCATGCGCGTAAATTCATCCGCCACCTCAAACGGCGGATCGACCAGCACCAGCCCCCGTCTCTCCGCGGGCGGCAATAACGCCTTCATCGCCATATAACCGTCCATCCCCTCGACACGTACCTGACGATCGCGCCCCATATGCCGCGCCAGCGTTTCACGGTCTTCCGGATGCAGTTCGTTCGCGATCAGACGATCGCCATCGCGCATCAGGCGCTGCATGATCTTCGGCGAACCGGGATACAGCCCGTCAAACGCGGCGACCAGATCCAGATAAGCCTTCACCGCCGGATGCGGATTCTGCACCTGCCCCAGGCGATAAATACCGGCCTGCGCCTCTCCCGTTTTTTGCGCCTGTTCGGAATCCAGATCGTAAAGCCCGATCCCCGCATGGGTATCCAGCATGAAAAACGGCTTGTCCTTCTGTTGCAGATAATCCACCAGCCGCATCAGGACGATGTGCTTGAAAACGTCTGCGAAATTCCCGGCGTGGTAAATATGGCGATAATTCATATTTTCTGTTTACCACAATCAAAGAGTCGGAATCATGGTAATTTTGTTCTTGTTTTGTTCTGATTTGATGATAGAATACTTTTATGCACCCCATCACAGAATATTCATGGCTGTTCCTCGACCTGAACAGCTACTTCGCCAGCGTCGAGCAGCAAATGCGCCCTGAGTTGCGCGGCAGGCCCGTTGCGGTCGTGCCGATGATGACGGATTATACCTGCGCGATCGCGGCATCATACGAAGCCAAAGCCTACGGCATCAGGACCGGCACCAATATCGGCGAAGCTAAAAAAATGTGCCCGCAACTGTGCTGCGTCCTCGCGCGGCACAATTACTATGTCGAATACCATCACAAGGTTATCGATGAATTCGTCCGCCACACGCCGCTGAATAAAATCTGGTCTATCGATGAGATGTCGAGCCGCCTGCCCCCGAATAAGCGCACGCCCGAAGCGGCGGCGGCGCTCGCCGCCCGCATTCGTCAGGGTATCTGGAAGAGTGTCGGGGAACGTATCAACTGTTCGATCGGAATTTCTTCGAACTC
>CAKTCH010000227.1 GCA_934538895.1 uncultured Alphaproteobacteria bacterium | reverse complement strand
AAAACGCCTGACCGTGGCGCAGCGCAGGAAGCGCCGCAAATGGCAGAAAATGATAGCGGGCGGGGTGTTTTCCTTGTTTTTGCTGTTTATCTGGTACGGTATGCAACCGTTGACCGCCACGATCGAATACGCGGTCTGCCGTACGCTGGCGGAACTGCACTCGCAAAACCACAATACGATGAAGGTGATCTCGTATGAAAATTACGGGCCTGCCTGGAAAATATTCTACACTTTCACCGGCCAGTATGGCGAACAGCGCTCGAACTATATTGATTGCGTTTTCACACGCAATGAACAGGGAAAATTGATCCTGAGAGAAGCCAAAATCAATCGTGAGCCTTTGAGCAAGGAAGCGCTCCAGCGTTTCAACCTCAGCATCCCTGCCGTGATCGCCGCCAAACCAAGCCTGGCGGTCTCAAAGCCCTTGGAAGAAACCGACATTAAAGGCCTGAGGACCATCATCGATACCGGCGTTGAAGATTAACATATTGATGTATATATAAAAAATACATCGGCTATGGGTGTCTTAAATTTGCGAAGCTTCATAAGTTTCTGTTATTATGAAGGAAATAAGAACAAGAGGGCGCTATGAACAAGGATCTGGAAAACTTTGGTTTTCCTGACTTCAACGACCGGAAACCGGATCCGGATTCCCCGGTCTATCCACCCCTCATGTCGCAGATGAAAGTCGATCTGGTGCTCAACCCCGATTCGGACGTCTGGATGATTTACGAACGTCCGTTGCCGGAAGTGATGAAATGGATCGAATACGACATCGAAATGGAATCGCTGATCCTTGTCAGCCTGAGCGGCAAGATCCAGAATTTCGGCATGAAGGTGCCGCCCGCTATGAAAAAATACCTGCGTCGGGCCAGACAGGTCTACGCGATACGGCAGGATGAAGGCGGCATTCAGGATATGAGCATCGTGCCGCTCGTGGTGCGTGCCGAATTGCATTGAAGAGTTTATAAAGGAGTTGTGAAATGAGTGGCGGTCCGGAATTAGGAGTATTGACCAAATTACAGTTGGCGGCCTTCGCCTACGAACTGGAGAAAAAATATCCGCAGCACGCCTCCACGATTCTCTCGTTGCAGGACTCTCTGGAAAGTAAACTGGACAAGAACCCGCAGCTCCAGAATGATATTATCCGCAAGCTGAATAACGATACCGGCGCGACTCTGGCCAAAGCACGCGCGGCGATTGATAAAGACCCGAATATTCTGAATGAAATAAACAAGGACCCGACGAAACTGGGTCCGTTAATGGGTGTTAAAGTAGCAGCGCCAACACCATCAACACCCGCGACATCCGCCAAGCCTGATACAACCCCGACTCAGCAGGAGCTAACCACCGCTGACAAGCCTGCGCAGGCAACGGTAAAATCCGATGCCGAAGAACCGGCTCCTGCCACTGTTACAGCAATCCCGTCAGTGCCGCTCCCCGATGAAGTAATCGCTTTGCGTAAGCAAGTGGCGGAGGAATCTTTGAAGGTCACACAAATGAAAGGCTTTCCCGAACTCGCCGAGCGCGCCAAACAAAGCCAGAGTCTGTCGCAGGCGATCGACGCCATGATGGGTAAAGATGCTGCCACGCCGCAGGGCACTATCAATTCCCTGAAAAAGATACAAAGCGATCCGGAGTTTTTCGTGAAGGCCAATACGGGCATCGATGAAATCCCCGAGCAGGCGCGCGAAATGGTTTTTACAGAGATTGCCGCCGATCCTGAACTGGGCTACAAGGCGCTCGCAGGTGATGAGAAAGCCAAATCAGAACTGATGATGAAAAGCACCATGGGTGTTTTTGGCCTCGGCAGCCTCTTCAGCAGCGGCCCTGATGGCAAAGGCGGTTTGGGAAGCCTGTTCAGTGGTGAAGGCATGAAAGGCCTTGGCGAGATGATACAAAAGATCATTCCCGCCCTTATGGATATGTTGAAGGGCGTCATGACAAAGTTGGCGGGGGGCTTGCAGGAATTTTTGCAAAGCCCTGACCTGATGCGTATGGGCAATAACCCCGAAGGGACGCGCGATCTTGCCGCGTCGTTAAATAATACTCTGGGTATCGATGGCAACCAGCGCGTCGTGGACGCTGCGAAACCGGATGAGCCTGCTATCGCTGTGGCGCAATTGGGCCAGAAATCCGAAAGCCCGTCCCAGAACCAGCAGCTCGAAGCGCAACGGCAGATCACGCCTTCCGCCCTCGGCAGCCCGACCTAGGAAATCGTCAGGGACGGCCGCATGGGAACAGGCGGCTGTTTTCTTTAGCGCGCCACGACACAGCAATTCACGCAAGTAACCTTGATCGTCTCGGGCAGGATGCCGATCTGCGTATCCGCGGCGATCAGCAGGTTGGTCAGCCCCGACATCAGCGGATCGCCTTGCATCTCTACCCAGAGCGGTGTCAACTCGGCGAGCGCAATCCGGCTGTCCTTATCCTGATCTGCATGTTCCATCAGCCATGCGATATAAGCGCTGCCATCGGCATACAGGCTGTCGGTCGCCGCCGCGTCCGCGCTGCATATGCCGAACGGGCTGTAAGCGGTCAATATTTCCCAGCTCTTACCCAACTCGGCCTTATCCAGCATCTTGTCGCCGTTCCCGTCGAACAGCGCGAAAACGGATTCCTGACATCCCGGCGCACGGATATCCTGCGCAGCGGCGCAGGCTTCCTGTATATCGTCCAGCGCGGGCAGCAGCGCCAGCATAAGCGGATCTTCCCTGACCGGAATTTCCGCCGCATCCGTACAGTTATCATAGGCGATATGCGGAATCATGAGCTGCTGCGCTTCCAGCTTCTCGCGCGAGAAGCTGGCATTCAGATCGTCGAAATACTGGATCAGCTTGCCCGTGCTGCCCAGCATCAGCCCGGTCGTCTCTTCGGGCATGGTCATAATGTAACGGCCATTGCCCGCGTCGGTCAGGCCGCCCAGACGGAACAACCTGCTTTCCTGAGGAATCGATACCATCAGGTAACGGCGTGAGAGACGGGAAACCATCTGCCCTTTCTCGCACCCGCCCAGAACCCAGCGT
>CAKTCH010000226.1 GCA_934538895.1 uncultured Alphaproteobacteria bacterium | reverse complement strand
TTGCTGCATCTCATCGGGCACGGGCACCAGCGCCGAAACGGCGGGCATGTTCACATCGTGTTCCGGCGCGGCGGCCAGAATCGGCGTTGTGGATACAAGAATCATCAGCGATATCAGGGCATATATTTTCATGCGGCTTCCTGTTCCGTTTCGTCACGAATCAGCGCCGGCAGCAGGCCCGCGGCCCCCATGGCCTGATTCATGAAAAATTGCTTGGCGAAGGGCAGGCGGGCCACGGCGCGCAACCCCGCGCGGCGCGCCACGCGCACTGGCATCACGTCGTTCGAGAACAAACGCGTCAGCCCGTCGGTGGCCCCTGCCATGCCGATATTGTCGAGACGGCGCTTCTGCTGGTACGCGGTCAGTAACGCGTCATGGCCGGGGTCGTCGCTCCGGTTAAGGGCGGTCACGATCAAATCGCCGATCTCGGCGATGTCGCGCAGGCCCATATTCAATCCTTGCCCCGCGATCGGGTGAATGCCATGTGCCGCTTCCGCGATCAGCGCCATGCGGGGCGCGATGTAACGATGCGCGTGTATAAGCCCCAGCGGATAGCTGTAACGCCGCGCGACCTGGCGCACGCGGCCGTAAGCATCGGGAAAGCGCGCGGTCAGGGCCGCGTCGAAGCTCTGCTGGTCCCAGTGCAACGCCGAATCTTTCATCGGCCCGTGCTCGGTCCACACGACGGAGGAACGCGGCACGCCTTCAGTTGAATCGTTCATCGGCAATGTCGCGAACGGCCCGCCGGGGCGGAAATGCTCGACCGCTAAGTTATGATGCGGAAATTCATGCTCAGCGGTGCAGACGATGGCGCGCTGGCGATACGACCATGCGCGCGTGCCGATACCCATCCATTCACGCGTGAACGACTGGCGGCCATCCGCGCCGATCACAAGCGCGGCGTCGAAGGTGCGGCCATCCGCCAGATGAACGCTGACATGCGTGTCATGCAGGGTAAAATCGCTGACGATCGCCGGGGCGATATGCTGTGCGTTCTTAAGGTCGGCCACGCGCCTGTATAAGGCCTGCCGCAGGGCGAGATTCTCGTTGATCCAGCCGAAAGTCCGCCCGCCCGCCTCGGCGCTGTCGAAAGACAGCAAAAGCGGGCTGTCGCCGTCCAGAATATGGATCTGGCGAATCGGGCAGGCCGCCTTGTCAAGCGCGGGCCATACACCCGCCGCTTCCAGCACTTTGCGCGACCCCCACGAAATCGCGGTGGTGCGGCCATCGAAGGTGTCGGTCAGCGTCGCGGGCGGTGCTTCACGGTCGACGCAGACGATATCGACCCCCTGCGCCCCCAGCAGGGCGGTCATGGTCAGCCCGGCCAGTCCGCCGCCGATAACAACCACATCATGTCTGGATTTTCTGGCCATCAATCGCCCTTACCTTGTCTTTCACAGCAATATAGAAGATCGGGTAAGGGTAAGCCAGCCGCCTATTTAAAAAGATCGACCGGCAGGTCGTATTGCAACCCGGCGCGGAATTCGTGAGCGTTATAATCGATATCGTAATTTCCGATGCCCAGCGACGTCGTACCGACATAGCGGTAACCGCCGGTCAGCGCCACGCCCGGTTTCATCTGGTATTTAAGGCCCGCGCCCAGAGAATAAGCCAGTTCATAAGACGTGCCCGAAGCGTCCATCAGGCCGCCCGGCGCGCCCGCCACGGCGCCGTCATGCATGGCGAGGCCCAGCCCGGCGCTGACGAACGGCGACAAATTGCGCCAGTTCATGTTGAAATCGTAATAACCGTGCGCCATGTAAAGCCATGTCTTTAAATTCTTGCCGATCGACGCGGTCTGGCCGGTGTCCAGCGTCATGCTGGACAGGTCGTTGCGGGTATAGGAAACCTCGCCCTCTATCCGGATATGCGGCGTCAGGCGCAGCCCCAGCGCCCCGGCGAACGACGTGCCGTTCTTGAAATCGATGGCGCCGCTGTTGCGGGGATGGGAAAAATCCTGCGCGCTCATGGTATTCAGGCCCATATAGCCCGCGACATACATGCGGCTCGATTGCGCGTGCGCGGGGGCCGCCGCCGTCAGCAACGCCGCAAGCCCGGCGCCCAGCGCCGCATATTTCAAAAAAACGATCTGCAAATATAACCGGATTGGTTAAAGGGCATGTAAGAGACATCCGGCGAATCTATCCACCGGATATCTATATGATAGATAAAGAAAACCCGGCTGTCCAGCCGGGTTTATCCGAGAAACGGTGCGGCACGGCATCTTAGGCCACGGGCGCATCCACGCGCACGGGCAGCTCGCCCGCGACCGGCTCATCGTTCAGCATTTCGATCATGCCGCCCGGCTGCACCGAGAAATTGGCGAGAAACAGCGCGTTGGAATAGAACACCACGCCGTCGCACAGGAATTCGCCTTTTTCGTTCTGGCCCTCATAGGTGGCCGGGCGCAGGACGCCTTCCATAACCGCCTTGGTTTGCGGGTCCATGTTCTTCGGAATATCCGCATCGTCCATGGTTTCAGCGATCAGGAACGGCCCTTCCTCGCCACGGACGAAGAAGCAGAAGAATTTCAGGTATTCCAGAACGTTATCTTCCGTGATCTTGATCGGCGCCTGCGCGTTCACCTCATGGATGGGCGGCGACGTGCCGTTCAGGCGGTAAAGATTGCCCTGCATCGTCAGGTAGTAAATATTGATGTTGCGCGGCGTCCATGACGCGTCGCGCACGCGGATCAGAACGACCTGATCGTAAAAAGGCAGCGGACGCCATGCCACTTGCGTCTGCGCCGCATTGGCGCGCAGGCGGCCATCGATCGGATTGATCTGTTCGAGAAAGCCGGCGAGTTCGTCGCCTGTTACAGGATTCCAGTTATTGTCGTCATACATGGAAAGCGTTCTTTCTTAGAGAAACTGGTAAATGAAAGACGGGGCTATCCCGTCTGTCGGGCCAGATTAAAAGTTTGAGGGCGGAGCGTCAAAGAAAATCTGAATGAAATTAAGCACCTGCGATTTATATTATGGAATATTAAAGAATAAAAATACGGCCCCGCCCGCGCTGTGGAAAAGATTGACTCTCCCTCCATAAC
>CAKTCH010000225.1 GCA_934538895.1 uncultured Alphaproteobacteria bacterium | reverse complement strand
GACGTAGCCTCCGCGTCGTCCGCGTGCGGCGTGAGGGTGTAATGCGTATCGACGCCTTTGAGAATATCGGTGAGCGAACAAGCCGACAGCAGAAGCGCTGCCGAAAGCGGCAGGACGACGGGGCGCAAGTGCTGGAGGGACAGGAAGCTCAAAACGGCGCGTTAATCGATCAAGGGTTAATGGGGGGCAAGCGCAAGGATAGCGTATAAAATAATGAGATTCATACTGTTATTGCGGAAATATATAGATGAAGCCTGCCTTTCCACATGCCAATGATGTGCGTACAGCGCAGGCAGGATCGAACTATTCTGAAATAGGCAGGTTTGTTTCGAGGGCAGGATTCATGCAGATCCATGCAAGGTGGATAAGGCCAAAGTGTTTACATTATGTAATTAAAAACTGGTATGACCCTTGCAAGGACAAGGGGCCTTTTCTATCTTTCATGCGAAGGGACTGGCAAAACTAAACCGGTCAGTTTATATAAGGCTGACTTATTTTTATATATAGCGTATCGACCTCAAGGGGCCCCCGTAAATGAAAAAGCGTTTCGCGATTGTACTTATTCTTATGCTGCTGGTGGCGGGTGCGCTGTTTGGCTATCAGATGTTTGTAAAAATGATGATGGGCCAGTTCTTTGCCGCCATGGCCAATCCGCCGCCGGCGCCCGTATCCGTGGCCGAAGCCGTGGCTCAGCCGGTGCCGCGCACGCTGGAAGGGATTGGCACGATTGCCGCCGTACGCCAGGTGACGCTTTCCCCGGAAGTATCGGGCCGGGTTGAGGAAATCAAGTTCGAGGCAGGAAATATCGTTATGAAGGGCGATACGCTGCTGCTGATGAACGACGATCAGGAGGCGGGCGACCTTGAGATTTACAAGGCGCAAAGCAAGCTTGCCGAATTGAACCTGAACCGCTCCAGCAAGCTGGTGGATGTGGCGGCGCCACGCAGCACCGTCGATCAATTCCGCGCGTCGCTGGATGAAGCGCGCGGCGCGATCGCCCGTACCGAGGCGCTGATCGCCAAGAAAGCGATCGTCGCGCCGTTTGACGGTGTGCTCGGCATCCGTAATGTCAACCTCGGCCAGTATGTTAACCCCGGTGATGCCGTTGTGACCCTGACCGATCTTTCCGAACTGTTCATCAATTTCACGCTGCCGGAACAAACGCTGGCCGACGTCAAAGTGGGGCAGGAAATCAATTTCGCCGTCGATGCCTATCCGAATACGAAATTTCAGGCCGTCATCAACGCCATCGAACCGCAGGTAGGCGAGGAAACCCGTACCGTGAAGGTGCAGGCGACGATGAAAAACCCGGACGATGTGCTGCAACCCGGCATGTTCGCCAAGGTGCAGGTGACATTGCCGTCGGGCGACGTCGCAGCCATCGTGCCGGAGACGGCGGTGGATTTCACCATTTACGGCGACTCCGTATTCATCCTGCGCACGCCGGAAAAAGCGGAAGAGCAGAAGAGTGAGCAGGGCGAGGCGCTTTATGTCGCGGAGCGTATCTATGTCAAAACGGGCACCCGCTTTGATAATAAAGTCGCGCTCACCGACGGCAAGATCAAGGCCGGCGACAAGCTGATAACCAGCGGCCAGTTGAAAGTCACGCCGGGCGCGAAAGTGAAAATAGCGCCTGTCGATACGCTGGCCAGAGATTACGAAGCCAATAAAGACAACCCGCGCAACGAATAAGAACGATGAATGTCATTTGTCATGTTCTTCCTTTGTCATCCCGCGGGATGACAAGGGGAAATGATGATCTGAGAAAGAAGAAAAGTTTATGGTACTCACCGACATATTTATCAAGCGCCCGGTTCTGGCGCTGGTTCTCAATATCCTGATCCTGCTGATCGGCTTGCGGGCCGTTTTCGACCTGCCGCTGCGGCAGTATCCGGAAATCGAGCAATCGGTGATCACAGTAGCGACGGGTTATCCCGGCGCGTCGCCGGAACTGATGCAGGGCTTCGTCACCACGCCGATCGCGCAGGCGATCGCCACCGCCGAGGGCGTCGATTACCTCGTCTCGAATTCGCGCCAGGGATCAAGCTCGGTGCAGGCCTACATGAAGATCAACACCGATTCCGACAAGGCGCTGACCGAGATCATGTCCAAGGTCAATCAGGTCAAATACCTGATCCCGCAGGAAGCGAACGACCCGGTGATCCTGAAATCGACCGGCGAGCAGACTGCCGTGATGTATATCGGTTTCGCCAGCGACGAACTGAGCACGCCGGCGATAACCGATTATCTGATCCGCGTGGTGCAGCCCTTGCTGGCCACTATCGACGGCGTGGCCGAAGCGCAGCTGATCGGCGCGCAGACGCTGGCGATGCGTTTATGGCTGGACCCGGACAGGATGGCCGCGCGTAAGATCACCGCGAGCGATGTCGCCGTGGCCGTGCAGTCGAACAACTACCAGTCCGCGCCGGGTCAGATGAAGGGGCAGTATATCGTCACCAACATCGACACCAACACCGACCTGACCAATGTCGAGGAATTCCGCAATCTGGTGGTAAAAACCGCCGATGGCAGCATCGTGCGGATGCGCGATATCGGCACGATCGAACTGGGCGCGTCGAACTACGACCAGTCCGCCGTGATGGACGGCAAGCGCGCCGTTTATCTGGGGGTGACGAGCACGCCGTCCGGCAACCCGCTGGAAATCGTCAAGGGCGTGAACAAAGCGCTGGATGGCCTGAAGAAAGATCTGCCGCCCGGCATGGTCGTCGATGTGCCGTTCGATGTGACGGTATTCATTAACGCCGCGATTGACGAGGTGGTGGCGACACTGATCGAAGCGGTGTTGATCGTGATCGTGGTGATCTTCCTGTTCCTCGGTACGTTCCGTTCGGTCCTTATCCCGATCGTGACCATTCCGCTGGCGCTGATCGGCACGGCATTTATCATGCTGGCGCTTGGATTCTCGATCAACCTGCTGACGCTGCTGGCGATGGTGATGGCCATCGGGCTGGTGGTGGACGATGCCATCGTCGTGGTGGAAAACGTTTTCCGCCATATCGAGGAAGGCGAGACGCCGGTACAGGCCGCCCTGAAAGGCGCGCGCGAACTCGTCGGCCCGATTAACGCCATGACTATAACAGAGGCG
>CAKTCH010000224.1 GCA_934538895.1 uncultured Alphaproteobacteria bacterium | reverse complement strand
AGCGGGAATGGCTTTTACGCTGCGGGAACTTATGGGTGAATGTAACGTTAGCTACCCAGTAACCGCATAAATTCCCTTTTCAGGGGGCGGAAAGCGTGAGGGGTCCACGTTTTACCCGTCGCCGCAATGCGACAATGACAACCGTCGCGGTTACGGAACAAACAAAGTGAAGGAGACTTTAAATGACCAAGACAATCATTCTCTCAGGCGTGGCCGTGTTGGCCCTGAGCGCTTTTGCGACCGGCATGACGGTGGATTCCGCGCACGCCGCCGATAAAGTGAAAACGACGACGACAACCACGACGACCCTGCCCGAGGCGGCCGGCACCGTGGAGCGCACCATGGTGGTCGAAGAAACGGAAACCAAAGCCACGCCGGTAACCGTGACCAAGACCACGGCTGTCGAGCCTAAAATCATCGAAGGCGCCATACCGGTGAACTTCGCCTATCTCGACGTCAACGGCGACGGCATTCTCTCCCGCAAGGAAGTGGGGCAGAAATTGTTCTACCTGTTCGACACCGATGGCAATGGCGTGATCGACAATGTCGAGATTACCAAAAATCAGGTGATTACGCTGATCCCGCTGGAAAAGACACAACTGACCATGATCGATTTCGATGACGACGGTAAAGCCGATCTCGTCGATGTGACATCGGACCAGTTTATGGCTTATTCGATGCTGAACCGCTTCGACAAGGATAATGACGGTCTGAGCGCCGAGGAGTTTATCGGCCATTCCGCACTGGAACTCGATACCAATAAAAGCGGCGTCGTAGAATTCGCGGAATGGAAAGAAGCATACGACAAGAGCGTATCGCCGGAAGCCGCCAAGCAATTCCGTTACCAGCAATAAGCGCGCAGTCCGCGCCGCGCGATAAAACAGGGCCGCGAAATCTTCGCGGCCCTGACTATTTCCGGCAAAGTATAAGGCTTAGTAAGGCGATTTCAGACCGCGATCATTAAAGCGGCGACCGGCCTCACGTATGTTTCTAGGCGTGTTCAGCGCATCGGTTTCGCCCGTGCCGTTCATGGCTTTATGGAGACGGTACAGCCCGTCGGCGCAGTTCTTGTCGCCGAACATTTCCATCAGGTTCCTGCCGGTCAGATAATTGCCAGGATGCGGGATCGTCTCATTGATCCGAACCTGACCGTCGGAAGTGGCCTGCGCATGGTAGATATCTTCCACACGAAGACCTTTTTGAACGCAGATGAAACTATTCACAATGTTGTCTTTACCCATCTTGGCGGCGGCAATGTGGAATTGCTGGGAGCGATCGACCTTGACGACATCATAGATTGGCTTATTCGGATCGCGGTGCGTCATGATACGATCGATTTCAGCTGTGACGGAGGCGGGCAGTGTATAAAGCTTGCTGACAATCGCGTTGAAACCCGCACGGCGCGCTTCCATTCCCGGCCCCGTGGGCAGCGCTTCGTCGGCCAGTTGCTGCTGGCGCAGGGCGTGGGCGTCGAGACGGCTTTCCCCTTTTAACGACGATATTGGTGGTAACCCTTCCGCCGCGCGTTCGGCATCGCGCCAGTCATGGCCCGTTTGTGGGGGGGCCGTATCTTTATTGGTGTCATATCTTCGTACGGGGTCGTCCTGGCTGCATTGATGAAATATGACTGGTGTGGCGATCAGGATAGCCAGCCACTTCCAGGGAATATCCCAGGGGCGTTTAGTCCTCGGCATTTCCTTGATCATCGGCTTTCCATTGCTGGCAGACTTGAAGCCCTTCGGATGACCCCCCGCCGTCTTGAAACCTTTATTATGACCCGCCATATCGAACACCCGTTTTTTATTACAAGGGGAAGCCCCAGACCCTGAATACACCATAATGCCAAAAATCAAACCAATATTACAAGTTTTTAATAATTATGTCAAATATTGAGTGCGGGACAGTCGCTTTTTCTGCGTGTAAAACGGCGTCATGAAAACCGTTCTTTCCCTGCAGTCCCATGTCGCCTACGGTCATGTCGGCAACGCGGCGGCCGTCTTCCCCTTGCAGCGCATGGGATTCAATGTCATGCCCGTCCATACCGTACAGTTTTCCAACCACACGGGTTATGGCAGTTGGACCGGGCAGGTGTTCGACGCCGGCCATATCCGCGATGTGCTGAAAGGGATGGAGGCGCGCGGCGCGCTGGCAAAGGTCGATGCGCTGCTGACCGGTTATCTCGGCTCTCCCGCCATGGCTGCGGTCGTTCTGGAAGTCAGGGAGAAGCTGCCCGCCCATGCGTTCTGGACCTGCGACCCGGTGATGGGCGATGTCGGACGCGGCTTTTTCGTGCATCGCGATATTCCGGCGTTCTTCCGCGACCGGGCTGTCAAACAGGCGCGCATCATGACGCCCAACCAGTTCGAACTTGAATATCTGAGCGGTCAGACGATTGAAACGCTGGATGACGCCAAAGCCGCTTGCCGGGTGTTGCATGAGAGCGGCGTGGAGATCGTATTGCTGACCTCCCTGATCCATGCGGAGACGAAACCGGATACGATTGAAATGATCGCCAGCGAACGCAACGGAGCCGTGCACCGGGTGGTCACGCCACGGCTGCCGTTCGATCCCCCGCTGAGCGGCGCGGGCGACGTGACGGCGGCATTATTCACCGGCCATATTCTGAACGCCCTGCCCGCGGCGGACGCGCTGGCCCGTACGGCCCGGGGCGTCTTCGCTGTCTTTGAAGCCACCAGAAAATCCGGCGGGCGGGAACTGGCGCTGATCGCGGCGCAGGATTCTTATACATAAGGGCTGGTTGCGATCGTCCTCATGCCAAGGGGCATGGACACCATGGCATTCTAAGGGCATCCTGCTTTTTTGCGGAACAAACGGCATGGTTGCCGCGTTTTTCCTAAATAAGCCCAAGCTTGTTCTAACTTCAGGAGACGGAGTACATCATGAAAAAGCATATCGTTCTTTCCACCGTAGCGGCCCTGGCCCTGATCGGCGCCACTTTCGTCGCGGCCCCGGCCCACGCGGCCAGCGAGACCGTTAAAAAAACCGTAACCACGACCACGGAAGAAATGCCGTACGTCAAAAAAGGCGACGTTAAAAAGAAAGTGACCGTGGTTGAAGAGGAAGTCACGAAAACCAAGCCTGTGACGG
>CAKTCH010000223.1 GCA_934538895.1 uncultured Alphaproteobacteria bacterium | reverse complement strand
CCCGATTCTGTGGATAACGAAAGCCTGCGACTCGGTGAATCATGCCAAATAGCTGTGCATAATACAGTTTGTGCAGTGTCGGATTGTGAATAAGTTAATGATGTGTTACCGTTTTTTCAGACACTCCATCTGTATAGGGGAGTGTCTGTCTATCTGGCAATTTCTGTTCTGTTCATGAATGGAGATTGTCGGGGTCTAAGCCCATTTCGGGCATATTTACCCGAATCAACTCTAACCAAGAAAGGAGGCGCAACCCTAGACCCTAAAAAAGCAAAAACCGCGGTTGGCGCCGCGGCTGCTTTTAAAAAGCGGAATTCGTTATCTCTCAAGAACGAATCTACCGCAAACCGAATCGGGTGACAAGCGAAAAAGTGATTTTTCGTGATAGATTTTTTGTTGCCTGATTTTGGGGGCCAGGAACGCGATAACAGCATGGAAAATCTCAATTTTAATGAACCGCCGAAAGGCGGGCGGGTAAGCTCACCCAAATTTCGGGGGTTAGCCCAAATTTCCGAGGATTTTGACGGTCTGCCGGAAGGGGTTACGCATCTTAATCTGCTGCACCTAGTCAAAGATATTGGCCGGCGCGTCGGGTTTACGCCTGCGATGATATCCCTGCTGGAATACTATGTCCGTTTTACACGCGAGAGCGACTGGCAAGAAGGTGGCCGTCCGATCGTGTATCAATCCCAGGCTAAGACGGCGCGTCATTTCGATGTTTCTGAGCGCCAGATTCAACGTCTGGAAACCGCCCTTTTCGATCTAGGCGCCCTGACTTGGGACACAGCCGGCAACAATAAGCGCTTTGGCGTTCGTTCAGAAACCGGCGAGCTGCTTTATGCCAGCGGCGTCGATCTGGCGCCCCTCGCCGCTTTGCGCGAAAAGCTGGAGATGAAAAAGAAAGAAGTTGAGCTGGAAGACGCTGCCTGGTTTGAAACCAAGCGTCAGATTTCTTGGTATCGCAGCCGTATTAGATCTTTGATCGCCGAGGCATCAGAATGCCCCGGCCTGGAGCGTGCCGCGGCCGAAGCCGATCATGCCTATCAAGGGATCGACGGTCATATTCGTGTCGGCAAGGATCTGGCTTTCCTGCGGGATCTGCTGAAAGCCCATCTGGAGGTTTATAATACCCTGTCCACCGCGATCGAGGCCCACACGCCGGCGACCGCAAACTGTGGATTAAATAGTGAATTAACTGAGAAAGAGTCGCCCACGGACGCGGAAAACGTCGCCCACATATACTCTACAAATAAACCCCAATTTTCTAAAGAAAATACAAGTAGTAGTCCTATGGACAGAAATGCTTCCGAGGGAAGCGTAGCGGCTTCTTCCGTAGCAAAATCCAAACATAGCGCCGGTGGAGAGGTTTACAGGGAAGAGTGGATAGCGGCTCTTGCAGCTGAAAAATCCCGGATCAGCTGGAAACAGGTTCTTGCGGCTTGCTCTGAGCGCTTCAAAGATCGTTTCCCGATGACGGGGCGTCCCTTGGGATGGCCGGATATTGTCGAGGCCGCCCATGACCTGCTGCCTGTTTTGGGCATTAGCCGATCGGCGTGGCTCGAGGCCTGCATGGTGATGAACCGTGATGGTGCTGCCCTGTCTGTCATGATCATCGATCGCAAAATGCAGGATGCGCCGGATTCTATCAAAAATCCGGGCGGCTACTTGCGGGCTATGACGAAAAAGGCCAAAGAAGGTAAGCTTAATCTGCATGGGTCTGTCTTCGGATTGCTCAAGCGGGAAGGTGAAAAATATGACGCATAAGCATATCAGGCTGATCTTTTTTTACACCCTTTTTACACTTCTGACGGCCTTGCCATCGGGGATGGCGCGCGCCGATCAGCTCTATGTGATCGATGGCGATACCTTCTCTTGGAACGGGAAGACCTACAGGCTTTGGGGAATCGATGCCCCGGAGAAAGATCAGTCTTGCCGCCGACCGGAGGATTACCAATGCGGCGCCACGGCCCGATCATATCTGCGGTCTTTGATCGATCCGGCAACACTGGCCTGTGAAATCAAGTCCCGTGCCAAAAAGGAAACGCGAATCGTGGCCTTGTGCCGGGTCGATGGTGAAGATCTGGCGCAGCTGATGGTTTCGGCGGGTTGGGCCATCGATTACAAATTTTTCAGCAAGGGGTATTACGCCGCGGCCGAAGCCGATGCGCGCTCGGCCAGGCGCGGGCTATGGGCCGGAGAATTTCAGCAGCCGCAGGCCTGGCGCAAGATCAATCCGCGTTGAATTTCGGTAACATGGCCGATTCTCGCGCAGCTGAGGATGAAAAACCGGGCATGGATACGATGAGAAGCGCGAGAGAGCGCCTTTTTTAAGCGGTTTCCTGTTCAGCGCCGGCCTGCCATCCGGCCGCAAACGCTTCGGGCAGGGTTTTAACGTCGCCGGCGACAACGTAAATCAAGAATCCTAGGCCGACCGGCGACAAACTTTGCACCCCCTGCCCGTCCACATGAACGAAGCCCAAACGCTTACATTCATCAAGGCCGCCGACAATTTCTTTCAGCTTGTCGAGCTGGCGCAGGTGGTCGAAGGCGAGAACGTCCTGTGTCATACGGCGTTGATCCTGTCTTCCAGATCTTTCAGCGCTTCTATGATTTTTGAAAATTCCGGCTTGTCGCCGGCAATCATGTTCTGCATGGCGTTATAATCACGCTTTAAAAACTCTTGTTGTTCCGCTGACGGAACAAGCCGGAATGTGCCGCGCTTTGCGGTTGGATACCAATCCCAAGATTCAAAGAAATAGGCGCGTTTGTTTTCAACAATCGCTTCCAGTAATTCCGTGTCTGCGATTGCGCGGGCAACCAGATCCGCGTCCTGGGCCAGATGATGAACGTCGTAATAATGGCGCGAGAAGCGTTCCCGCGGCGGTTTTTCTTCCGGCCGGCAGCAGACAGAATGAAGGATGGTCGCCTTTTCCCAAAAGGTGCGCTCGATCGCCAGCACATTCACGGCAATGGGTATTTTGCCGGTGAATTCGTCCGGGAATTCTTCCTCGATATAGGATTTTACGATGTGCGGCGCTTGCGGCGAACGATCGCCGCGCGCGCCGATTTCAAGCCGGACGAAGGGTTTTATATAGGGGTCTTCTTCGGCAGCGGGATTGCGCGGGTAATCGAAAAACAGGTTCAGCGGATCTTC
>CAKTCH010000222.1 GCA_934538895.1 uncultured Alphaproteobacteria bacterium | reverse complement strand
GCATGGGGCTGTGCTGGAGAAACATGACGCGGTCATCATGGATAATTTTGACCGCCTCATCGAAACGCGCGGCAAAGTCAGGGCTGGCGGCTGCCATTTCCGCAAAAGCGCGCTCGCGGCGGTCTTCCGCGTTTTCGATTTTCGTCGCTTCTATCACACGCTCTTCCGGCGCCGGTGGCGTTTTCTTCTGGCCCCATGACAACATGGACATTCCCTTTCCTGCTTTTAAGGGAGACTACGTCAATAATTTCATTATGTCAATTTTTAATGGGTTAATCACCGTATAGATTAAAACCGGGATTCATGAATTCTAGAGGGCAAAGAATTTAAACACAACGATCACAAAGAAATCTAGCCAATACCGTCATCCCAAGCGCAGCCGAGGGATCTTATCAAGTTTAAACCGGGTCAGATCCCTCGGCTGCGCTCGGGATGACAAACTTGTGTAAGGGCGTCGTGATCGTTGTGCGCGTTGTGTTCCTAGATCAATCATCAATAATTCCTGTACCTAGAAAATCCTGCCTTCGAAGGGGTTAAAGCCTTCTCTGTCTTCGATCTCGACGGCCCAGAGATCGGGATCGCGGTCCACGGCGCGACGGATATATTCATCGGCCTCGCCTTCGGGAACCATCTGCCCTTTCATCAGTTTCATCCAGCCGAGATCGCCGTCGGGATGGCGCTGCTGCTGCAACATCAGGCAGCCCTGCCCCAGCGTGTTGATCTTGAGCAAGACGGTGCCGGACGCATAAGCGCCCTTGTTCACGATGTAACAGGATTTACCCTCTGACTGGAGCTTGCGCAGGTGCGCGTCAATCCATACGGCGGTGGGGATTCTATCGTCGGACATATAAACCCATTGTGACCCCGGACGCCGCCGGGGCTGACAAAAAATCAGGAATTCTTCCTGATCTTGCGGCCATACAGTTCAAGTTTGCATTCGACCAGATCATAACCAAGCTTGCGCGCGATATCTTTTTTCATGTCCTCGATTTCCTGGTTCTGGAATTCGATCACCTCGCCGCTTTCCACGTCAATCAGGTGGTGGTGATGGTCGGTGTTCATGTCGTAGCGCGAGAATTTTTCGTTGAAGTCGCGGCGGATGACCAGTTGCAACTCATCCAGCAGGTTCAGCGTGCGGTAAACCGTGGCCATGCTGATCGTCGCATCGACGGACTTCGCCCGCTCATAAACGGCTTCCACGGAGGGATGGTCTTCCGCTTCGTCGAGGACTTTCAGAATGACCTTGCGCTGGCCCGTCATTTTCAGGCCGGCTTCGGCGCAGCGTTGTTCCAGATTCATGCCTTTTACCTTCGGGTTAAGAATATAGCTTAAGCTAAACCGAACGCGCCTTATCGGCAAGGGCTTGCAGGGGATTCTTTGATTCAGAAGGCTTTTTATGACGATTCATGCGGCCTTCAGGGAATTCGACGATGACGGTGGTACCCTTGCCGAATTCGGATTCCAGCGACAGGGAACCGCCATGAAGTTCCGTCATCGCCTTGGCCAGCGGCAGGCCCAGACCGGTGCCGCCGCGGAAATCGGTAGGTTTGCTGACCTGGCCAAACGGCTCCAGCGCCTCGGTGATGCGCTCTTTGGGGATGCCGATCCCCTCGTCCGCGACGATAATATGCAGTGAGTTATATTTGGTCATGTTGCCGCGAATAACGATCGTGCCGCCCTCGTTCGAGTATTTGACCGCGTTGCCCACCAGATTGATCAGGATCTGACGCACCAGACGCGGATCGGCGTAAAGCGGCGGCAGATCGGGGTCGATATCCTCAACGATTTTCAGCCCGGCGCTGAAGGCGCGCGATGCCATCATGCGCGTGACGGCGCTGACCATCTGGCTGACGTCGAACAATTCTTCATCCAGCTGCACGCGCCCCGCTTCGATCTTCGACATATCCAGAACTTCGTTGATGATCTCCAGCAGGTGGCGCGCGCTCAGGTGGATGTCGCCGAGATATTCCTTGTACTTTTCGTTCGCCAGCGCGCCAAACGTTTCCTTGATCATCATTTCCGAGAAGCCGATAATCGCGTTCAGCGGCGTGCGCAGTTCATGCGACATATTGGCGAGGAAGGTCGATTTCGCCTGATTGGCGGTATCGGCCTGTTCTTTCGCGAGGCGCAGCGTGATCTCCATTTGCTTGCGCAGCGTAATGTCCATGATCGTGGTCACCTGAAAACGGCGGCCATTGCTGAGTTCCAGCGCGGCTGTGGTGAAAAGCGCGTTGGCGATGCTGCCGTCGTGCCGCGTCAGTTTCATCTCGCCTGAATTGCGGCCATGGCCGTTCATGAATTCCTCGTGATTGGCGCGCGCCTGCTCGCGCTCTTCCGGCACCAGCAATTGCGAAAATTCATGGCCGATCAGGCTGTCGCGGTGCCAGCCGTATATGCGCACGAAGCTGTCGTTGACGCGCACGACGCGCTGGTTCTGGTCCGTCACGACGATGCCGACTTCGCTGACGTCGAACACGGATGTCAGAAGCGAAATAGCGTCATCGCGCTCACGTTGCAGGCTTTGCGAGTCTCCCGCCGCCGGTAGCGCCAGCACATCGACCATCGTGATCTGCCCGTCCGGGTCGACGACCGGGTTGATATAAAAATTCCCAAGCTTGGGTGCACTGGAGCCGCCGGCGGGAGCCTTAACCGTTACCGGGCGCTTCTGACGCACGGCGGCATCGAGAGATTCCATGAAGTAACGCGCGTCACTCGCAGTCAGCAGGTCAGAGAGCGCAGAACCGACGATCTGTTCGCGCGGTCTGCCGAAATACTGTAACGCTTTCTGGTTGGCTTCGACGATGGCAAAGTGACTGCGCGACAGCACTTTAATTACAAAGCGCGGCACAGGCATCATTTCAAAAAGCTGCTGATGGTCGATATCAGCGCCCGATGTTCCTATGTCGTGGGTCACATTTATTTCGCGGTTTAATAGCAACAAAGGTCCTACTCTTATAGAATATAGAAATTTCTTTATAAATCGGTAACTTACATGATTTTCCTTAACCGGGTGCCGGAAACGGCTTTCACACGCCGAAATCCTGCCCCGGCGAGAAACCGGCGCAAATAATAGGCGTTATTCCTTAATAAAAGATTAAGGATGCTTCGTGCCAAACAGGCGATCGCCAGCATCGCCCAGACCGGGAACAATATATTTGTTTTCATTGAGG
>CAKTCH010000221.1 GCA_934538895.1 uncultured Alphaproteobacteria bacterium | reverse complement strand
GCCAAAGCCCCGATCCCGAACGGCGGCAGCCAGCCCCCCAGGAACAGAACCGTCGTCATCGCCGACATCAAAACCATGTTGGCGTATTCCGACAGGAAGAACAGCGTGAACAAAACACCCGAATATTCCACCATGAAGCCGCCCGAAAGCTCGGACTCGCCTTCCGGCAGGTCGAACGGCGACCGGTTGGTTTCCGCCAGAATGGAGACAAGGAACACCACCAGCATCGGCAGCAGCATGATCTGCACCCATAACGGACGCACCGCCGTCACGATCTCGGACAGGTTCAGCGACCCCGTCACCAGCAGCACGCAAACGATAATCAGCCCCATCGATACTTCATAAGACACCATCTGCGACGCCGAACGCAGGCCGCCCAGGAATGCATAGCGCGAGTTGGACGCCCACCCCGCCATGATGACGCCGTAAACCCCCATCGATGAAATCGCAAACAGGTAAAGAATGCCCACATTGATATCGGCGATCACCCACTGCGCATTGACCGGAATGACCGCCCACGCGATAAACGCCATCACCAGCATAAAGATCGGCGCGAGAATAAAAACCGGGCGGTTCGCCTGCGACGGAATAATCGTCTCCTTGCCCATCAGCTTGAACAGATCGGCAAAAGACTGGAACAGGCCGAACGGCCCCACCATCGCCGGGCCCTGACGGCGTTGCATCGCCCCCAGCACCTTGCGCTCGCCGTAAACGACGAACGCGACGCTGACCGCCACCACCAGCACGAAAACGACAATCTGCAACGCAGACCCCGTCGCCAGCGCCAGCCAATTGGGAAATCCGAGATCAGTAAAGAAAGAAGTTACTGTTTCCATTACACCGTAGTCTCCGCCACATATCTATGTGAATCAGATATTTAGTTTTGTCTCCTGCTTTTGCCATAGGCAGCATAAAACGTAAAGCAGGATACTTGTTATAGCAGCAAAAACAAAGAAGAGTTTTATTGAAACAGTGAATAGTATCAATATGATAGGCAATAAAGATAAACGTCCTATCCCTAAACAGATTTCGCGGGATGCCATGTTTGCCAAGGATTTACTTTTATACCACCGTCCATCCATACCAATATTTACCATATGAGAACCAGCAGACCAGAAAAAAGCCGACCATATCATAGCTAATGGATTTGAAGTTATTATCCAGGACAACCACCCGGCAGCATGTGCCAAGGCACCCACGCGCAACTCCCGCCCCTTATCGTCATGAAACCATTGCCCTGCCAGCGGACCTGCCACCAATCGCGCCACGATTTGCAACGCCATCAACAGACCTGCCAGAATGCCGCTAAATCCTATGACACTCATCCAGACAGGTGCCAGCACCCCAGTCAGGGCAGACATC
The DNA here is from genome assembly GCA_934538895.1 of uncultured Alphaproteobacteria bacterium. Lineage (GTDB taxonomy): Bacteria > Pseudomonadota > Alphaproteobacteria > Micavibrionales > Micavibrionaceae > Micavibrio_C. Next base: position 1,822 of record CAKTCH010000221.1, on the reverse strand, counting down.
ATGCCCTGAACCAGGGTGCACATAGAAATCATCGGATTGCGAATGATGTGAACAAATAGAGAAAGAAAGCTAATCCTCATTCTTTCATCTGGCGCACGAGAAAGCAGAAGCAGAAAAAATCCTGCTGTACTCAGCAAAAGAGTCGCACCGCAGAAAAGAGGAAAAATCTGCCCCGGAAAAAAACTCAGCGCGAGGCCAGCACCTAGGCTTCCTATTATACCGCCTATGCGCATGCCAAGCTCAGCCATGGAAACCTGATGCCCGCGATCCTCGTCTGTTGTTAGACGCAGCATCAAACCGTGATACGCCATCCAAAAGGGTTCTGAAACAAGAGCAAATAATATTGCTACGCAGATTCCATCTTTAAAACTGTCAATGATAAGAATATCTGAATGAGACAAAAGGAAAGCAAGAGAGGCAAACTGCAAAATCATCACGCCCCCCAAAAACGGTCTGCCCTCAATGCGGGACAATAGAGTAAACAATGCAGGCAGATAGAACAGGTTTGAAAATACAAACATGCCTATCAGGTATCCGGCGACCGTTCCAAAGCCGGATGAGGAATAATCAAATGAAAAATAAATGACAATTCCCGAGGTACTTGAAACCCCGATAATAGTTCCTAGATACAGACAGGTACGACGCCACGATTGAAAGGGCGCAATAAAAGCGCGTCGCCAGAGATCAGGAGATGCACTCAACCGCCAGCCCTACTCTGCGGCCTCCGCCACATCACCATGAAGGAAAACCTTCGTGCATTCCGCCATCGTTACCGAGGCACGGGTAATCACGTTGGTCATGTAGAAATTCGGCACCGCCGAGACAAACGGCGCCTGAGTCACAGGCCCCGCCCGGCCAAAATTATCCCATGGCGCGGGAACGATCTGGTCAAGCTGCGCCATGTGCGGCCATTCACGCGCAATACGCTCACGCAATTGGAACAGGTCATCATAAGGAAGCGGCCGCTGGATATATGCCGACAGAGCGCGAATAATCTTCCAGTCCTCGCGCACCTCGCCCGGCGGCTCGACAGCCTTGCGCGCCATCTGCACGCGGCCTTCCATATTCACATACGTTCCGTTCTTCTCGGTATAGGCCGCGCCCGGCAGGATGACATCGGCGCGGTTCGCCCCGGCGTCGCCATGATGGCCCTGATAAATCACGAAAGCATCCGGATTGATGTAGCCCATAGGGAATTCGTCGGCCCCCAGCAGGTAAACCAGTTCAGTCTTGCCGAGATCGAAACCCTCTTTCGAGGTAAAGCCGATATCGAGCGCCCCCACGCGCGATGCCGCCGTATGCAGCACGTTAAAACCGTTCCAGTCTTCGCGCACCATGTTGAACGTCTCCGCGCACTGACGTGCCAGCGCCTGAACGGCTTCGCCGTCCTCGCGCTGGAACGCGCCCGCGCCGACGATAATCATCGGGTTCTTCGCATTCCCCAGCACCGCCGCGAAATCGCCCCGGCCCGCTGCCAGCGCCGCCAGATCCGCAGGGCCGGCACCGACATGCATATAAGGATATGTCAGATCAACCGCTTCGCCGATCAAGCCCACTTTCACATGCCTGTTCAGCCACGTTTTGCGGATGCGCGCATTCACCAGCGCCGCTTCCCACCGCGGATTGGTGCCGACCAGCAATATGGCGTCGGCCTGTTCGATACCGGCAATCGTTGTATTGAACAAATAACCCGCGCGACTGGACACATCATAAAACGCGCCGTCGGTACGGCATTCCAGATTGACTTCATGCAGCGCGCCCATCAGATCCTTGAGCGCGACCATGGATTCGACGTCGCACAGATCCCCCGCGAGCGCCGCCC
>CAKTCH010000220.1 GCA_934538895.1 uncultured Alphaproteobacteria bacterium | reverse complement strand
CGTCGGGGAAAGGGAGTGATCCGTGTAAATCGGTATATTTTCGTAAAATCAGGGGCTTAATACCCCTTTTTTTACGGGAATTCTGTGCAAATCATAGCACGGGATACGGGGAAAACTGTTTTTTGCCATATACTTAAGCCCCGCAGCCTGTCAAAATTCACGAAGTTTTATCTATCAGGCGATATGCTTAAAAAAAAGATAGAGAGACGGGGTGTTTTTCTACCCATGGGGCGGGCCCGGTCCAGTCAAAGGCGTTAAAGAGTTTAAAGCATGTCATCATCGGCACCTGAAGCCACCAGCGGCCTTGAAAAGGTCACGCAGCGCGAACTCGATGATATCATCCAGAAGCACGCCACCTTTTTGAAAGGCATTCGCGGCGGCGCGCGCGCCATCCTTAAATTCAAGGATCTTTCCCATCTCGATTTCCGCGGCTGCAACCTGTCGCAGGGCGACTTTACCGGATCGCTGTTGAACAGCGCCGATCTTTCGCGCGGCGTTTTCAAGGGCGTGTCGTTCTTCGCCTGCGACCTGCGCAACGCCAATCTCGAACATGCCGATTTCTCGCGCGCCGATTTTCGCGGCGCTTACGTGGCGGGCGCGAACCTGACCGGGGCCGACCTCAAAAGCGCCGACATGCGCGAAGGCCGCCTGATGGAACGCGACGAACGCGGCCAGATGGTCGATATGGAGCGCCCCGGCATTCCCGCCCACAAATCGCACAAGACCGTCTTCACCGGCGCGAAGCTTTCCGAAACCAACCTTTCCAGCGCCCGCGCCTCAGCCGCCGATTTTTCCGACGCCGACCTTTCCGGCGTGATCGTGCAGGACGCCGATTTCAGCGGCGCGAACCTTGAAGGCGCGAACCTGACCAACGCCGATTTCACCGGTACCGACCTCAGCAACACCAACCTGCGTTCCTCGATCATGAGCGGCACGGTGCTGCAACAGACCGAAACCGGCGGCGCCAATCTGCGCGAGGCCATCACCGACGACGCCATGGGCACCAAGCTTGAGGAACTGGGCAAATCCCTCGCCGAGCTTCTGGAAGAGCATACCTCATGGGTGGCGACGGCGGGGTCCACGGGCCGCCGCCTCGACTTGAGCGGCTTCGACCTGCGCCATGTGCCGCAGATCCGCCATTATTCCCTGACGGCGGTGAAGGCCATCGGCGCGAATTTCCTGCGCCAGAATCTCGAAAGCATTGAAATGCAGAGCGCGCTGCTCGACCGCGCCGACCTGCGCGATACGGTGATGCGCCGCGCCGACCTGCGCGGCAGCACGCTCAAGAACGCGATGATCGCGCGCGCCGACCTGTCGGAAGCCAATCTTTCGCCGCTGCACTTCAATAACGAAGACGGCACGCGCTGGCTGCAACGCACGAACCTGAGCGGCAGCAACCTGCGCTATGCGGTGCTGCGCGGCACCAACCTGGCCGACGCCATCCTGATGGGCGTCGATCTGTCCTACGCCGTGCTGATCGATTGCGACCTGCGCCGCGCCGACCTGACCGGGGCCATCCTCGACGGCGCGGATCTCAGCGGCGCGCTGCTGACCGGCGCGATTATCGATGCGCGGTACAGCCAATAATCCTTCGATAGCCTGCACACCTACCTTCCCCCACTTCCCTTTTGTCATCCCCGGCTTGACCGGGGATCCAGTGCCATCAAGCTGGCAATCGAAAATTACGCCCCTGGATCCCCGGTCAAGCCGGGGATGACAAGAAAAGGAAGGATATAGCTTCAGGGCCACGCCTTATTTAACGCTGGATTTCTATTCATCACCTCTGTAACCTTGATGCCGGGCGCATTTAATGTGCCCGGGGCTTAGAAAACCCCTTTGCAATAGGCGGCTGGCATCAGCCGTGACTGATGCTGTCTTCATAAAATGCAGCATCGGGGATGTCGCTTCTCGGTTACCTGACCGGGGGGCGGCAGCGTATGTCCAGGGCGAAAGCGTAAAGGCTGTCGCGCCGTTACCTATTGCAACGGTTTTCTACCCCCGGTCGCCAAGGAGAACCTTGGTGGCCTTTTCTTTGACGCAAAAGGGGTATGCCGATGAAACCATTCCACAGGAACAATAGCCCCCTCTCCCCGCGGGAGAGGGTCGGGGTGAGGGGCCGCCTCCTGACACTCTCATGTTGCGCCCTCCTCTCCGGCGCCCTTCCCGCGCAGGCGGAAATCAGCGCCAATCACTGGGCCGGTTCGGTCATCATCGGCCTTGACGATTCACCCTGCGACAACAGCCGCCGCGGCGCGATCCGTTATGAATCGGTAAGCGAACATCATGAATATTGCGACGGCACGCAGTGGAAGAAATTCGTCGCGGCCTCCGGCACGGGCGATCCCTCGACACCCGCGACGAATACAGGCTATTTCGTCTTAAGCAACGATATATGGGATGGCAATCTCGGCGGGCTGGCCGGGGCCGACGCCAAATGCCTGAGCGACCTGACGGGCAATGACTGGCTCAACAAAGCCGATGCCGTCGCGCGCGGACTTTTGACGGCAAGCAATGTCAGGGCGTTTTTGTGCCTTCACGCCGGCACATGCCGCAATACGACCCCTCTGGCGACCTATACCTTCGCCGTGTCCGGCAACAATGCGCTGGGCGGCGCCAGTTTTATGACCTATTCCGATTCTACCGGGCCAGGCAATAACCAGAACTGGACAGGCACGAACTATTTCGGCGGCAATGTGGAATACTGGTCGGCGCGCGATCCTTCTAACGGCACAAACACTGACAAACAATGGGGCAGCGCGACTTGTTGCGGCGGCGCTTTAGACTGCGGCGACTGGACAAGCAGTTCATCAGGCGTGTCCGGCATAGTGGGCATTTCCCTCCATACCGATGGAGGCCGCTGGCGCAGCAGCCAGGCAAACTGTAACGTTCCCAAACGCCTTGTCTGCATGGTGCATCCGTAAGTTCCGGGGAAGCACGTTATCGCAAATAATGCCGCGATATCCCCGCTTTTCTGCGCCTTTTCCATGAGGAGAGCTGACAAACAGCCGTCAGGGAACTACGTTCTTTCCATGCGTATACGTCATTTGCCAGACATACTGGTGAACCAGATCGCCGCCGGTGAAGTGATCGAGCGGCCCGCCGCCGCCGTCCGCGAGCTGGTGGAAAACGCCATCGACGCGGGCAGCCGCCGCGTCAGCGTCGATATACGCGCGGGCGGCAAAAGCC
>CAKTCH010000219.1 GCA_934538895.1 uncultured Alphaproteobacteria bacterium | reverse complement strand
GTTCACGACGGCGCTATGCGGTTTGTATGCCCTGATGGGGGCGGCTGATATGACGGCGCGAGCCGCGAATGTTACCACGGCCGACGGTGTTATCATGGAAGACGGCTATATCGTCAGCCATATAGGAAAGCCGCGCAAAGTGACCACTACGAGCACCACGACATATAGTTACGATTTTCCCGACAGCACGCCGCGCACCTCCGGCACCTTAACAAAAGTGGATGATTCGGCGTGCTGCAAAGTCTGGAATACGGTCCGTACCTCGCATCACGGTGGTGATTTTCGAAAAACCATCGACGAGGAAAACTGCGTCATTCTCATACACATGGTCACCTGCTTTACCTACGATACGCGCGTGCGCATGCGCGATGGTTCGGTGAAGAAAATCGGCGAGATCGTGGCGGGCGACGAGACGGCGTACGGCATCGTTCATAAAACCTATATTCGCCGCTTCGACCAAAGCCGCGCCGGCACGCGTGATTTCAACGCGATCTATCACGGCGGGCTGTTCGATTATCGCGGCGTTCTTGTCACCGGCAACCACGCGGTGCGCGATGACGGGGGCCGCTGGATGCCTGTCTCCGAAGCGGAGGGCGCGCGCCCTCTTTTCGCTCCCCATGTGGAAAATGTCTATAATCTGGATGTGGAGGGCGGTATTATTCCCGTCGTCAACCCGGACGGCCTTCTGATTGAGTTCATGGACGATAAACAGGCCTTCATGACGGCAAGCCGGGTCGCATAAAACGGGAGCGCCATATCATGCGGTTTTTCTATCTTGCCTTTCTGGTGTCTGCGGTATGGGCAAGCGCGCATGCGCAATCCCTGACGGATGTGAAATCCCGCATATCGGGCAAGACGTTCTGGCATGAGCATTTATCGGAACGCTATTATTTCGCCGAAGATGGCGCGTTGCTTTTGCAATACACTGCCGAAACGCGGGGCCGCAAGGCGGGCGCTGTGCGTGAAGGGAAGTGGGAAATTGGTGAGAGTGGCCGCCTGTGCCTGGCGTTCGCGGATGAAGGCATAAACCGCTGCTACGATGTCACGGAAAATCTGTACGCGCCGCGCCCGTGGCATCAGTATGATAATGTCTATGAATTGAAAGAGGCGGGGCAGCCGTCGAATATTCTATGGAACCGCTGGATGCACGGTAATCTCATTGCCGCGCCCGATGTATATAAGGCGCTTGCCGACGGTCAAACCCCGCCGGTAGACGAGGCAGCCTATATCGAGTTTATCCAAGACAAGATCATGCGTCTGCCGATGCATCATGTATATCATGCCGCCGATGGCCGCGTTTTTCTGGCGGATGAGGAGATCGTAAAAAAGGCGCGCAGAAGCCCGTCGAAAGCCGCGGCGCTTCTTGAAAAAAATTCAAGCGACGGAATCACGGGCGTGTGGACGGTCAAGAACGGGCGCCACTGCTATCAGTGGAGCGGCGGATATAACGAGACATGCATGACGGTATTCTCTGCACGGGATTTATATATGCCCCAACAAGGCTGGGTGCAGGTCATGGACGATCATTTCATCCGCCTGATTAAGCCATCCGACATTATCGCGCTTCAATAAATCAACGGTTCATGACCTGTTCAACAAAGCGGCGGATTTTCGTGGCGTCTTTCACCCCGCCCGTTTCCACGCCGCTGGAGACGTCGACCGCGTCGGGATCGAGCAGGGAAAGGGCGTCCCCGATATTGGCTTCGTTGAGGCCGCCGGCCAGCATCCACGGACGGATGAGGGGCGTGCGCTGGCAATACCGCCGCAGCAGATGCCAGTCGAATGTCTTGCCGCTGCCGCCCTTTGGTGCGTCGAACAGCAGCCAGTCGGCAATGGCTTCATAACCTTCGATCATGGCAAAATCGGCTTCGGATTGCAGCGACAGCGCCTTGATGACAGGCAGGCCCGTGAGCTGTTTGATTTCCGCGACGCGACCGGGACTTTCTTTTCCGTGGAGCTGCAGCATGTCGAGCGGCACCTCCTGCAAGACGCGCGTGATATGCGCATCGTCCGCGTCCTGGAATAATCCGACCTTATACACATCGCTTGGGACGAAATGCGCAAGATAGGCGGCGGCTTCCGGTTCTATGGCGTGGCGGCTCGACGGGATGAACAGGAATCCGACGAAGCGCGCGCCGCTTTCAAGGGCCGCGGTCATCGCGTCCGGCGTCGTGATCCCGCATATCTTGACGTCAGGCATCGCTTTGCGCGGCGCGCCGGACGGCGTAGAGATAATAGTTCGAGAGGCATCCGACGCCGAGTACATAGAGCAGCGGCTCGAAATACGCGATCATCGGCACCGTCAGGATAAAGGTCAGGGCGCTCTCCAGCCACACGGGCGGTGCCTCCATGGCCAGCATACGATGGGCTGCAGCCGCAAGGGCGGCGATGAGCGCGACCGCTGCGATCATGTAAGCGACAACACCGAGGATCAAACGCCACGAGGCGACGAACGGCGCCCAGAGCATTTTCCACACCAGCCCCTGCGTAAGCGGATAGGCTTGCTTTAGCGTCAGACTGCGGTTCACGGCCTTGGCAGGGAAATAAATGGCGATACGGATGAAGGCGTATAGCCCGGCCAGCAGCAGGACAAGCCCCAGCATCAGCCCCGCCGCCGGATGGATCAGCGCCGCGAGGCCGCCGGCCAGGACGGCAATCACTATCAGGGCGATATACAGGCCCAGCCCCACACCGATAAACGCCCCTTCATGGCGGCGCGGTTTGAACGGGTTCATTGGCACCGCATTTTCCGGCCCGTCAATGATGACGCGGTGCCATGAAATGGCGAGCGCGGTATAAAAATAGGCGGAGATGAAAGAGCCGAGCGCGAATTCTTTTTCCGGCGCGAAAAAGAGAGCCGTCACGATCGCATCGAACAGGTGGCAGGCGACGATCCACGGCAGGAGCGGTTTAAAGATACGCCAGAAGATGGGGGTGAATTGCTTGACGAACGCGCGGACGTCGCGGCCCGTTTCAGTGGCGTTCAAAGTCGGATTCCATGACATGACGTGTTTCTCCCTGCTGTGGGTAGTGTAAGGGAGCAGCCCGCTTTTACAAACGGGTTTTTAGGCGGCGATGCTGGCCAGTATGTCCCGCGCCGCTTCTGCCGGGCGGGCGGCCTGTGTGATCGGCCGGCCGATGACGAGGTGGCTGGCGCCCGCCTTGACGGCTTCCTTGGGCGTCATCATGCGCTTCTGGT
>CAKTCH010000218.1 GCA_934538895.1 uncultured Alphaproteobacteria bacterium | reverse complement strand
CCGCAGGAGTGGGCCGCCGCCTTACGCAATAACATTCAAACTATTATGGCTCGTGAACAGCAGATACGCAACACAGTCTACGCTACAGCGGTTCTGCATGCCATATCCGGCGAAGACATCTACCGCGATATTTATCAATCGCTGAAACCGGCGCTGCCCGCGTCACCCGATCATAACTCTGGCTATGGACAGAATTACAGGGCGGCTCTCTGGTTCGACGGGCAGGCGCCTGACCTGATTTTTTCACAAAGCGATAGAATTTCCCCGGCGGAAAAGGCGCTCGTGCATCGTCTGCAATGCCTCGGCTATACGGTCAAGGCGCAGGAAAGTCCGATCAGGGAGATTCCGAGCGCGATTGACTTTTGCCTGTATCACAACGGCCGCCGCCTGCTGATGGAAGCGGACGGATATCCCCATTTCCTGCATGACACGCAGACCGGGCAGCTGGCGATCGGGGGGGCGACTTTGTTCAATACCGCTCTGTGTCACAAAATGGCGCCGGACGAGATCATCGTGCGGATTCCGCATCCATTCCAGAATTACTGGATGGAACAGAAAGACAATCCGTTATACCAGCGCGACATCATGTCCTTCATCGCGGATCAGGCAATCGCCATGGGGCCGGGCGCCTATATCGTGTCGATGGCCGATGACGCGCTGGAGGTTGTGCCCATGCCGATCGCGGCGATGGACGATCATCCCTATCATGCAAAAGAAGCGCCCGCGCCCGCCGCGCAAAGCTTCCAGCCCGCCTAGGCCGCTTTCGCCACCATCGCGCCGAGCTTTTTACCGCCGAGCAGGTGGACGTGGAAATGCGGGACTTCCTGTCCGCCGTTCGCGCCGTTGTTGGCGATGGCGCGGAAGCCTTCCTCGACGAGGTTGAGTTCGCGGGCAACCTTTGATACCGCGCGGTAGAACCCCGTGATTTCTCCCGCATTGGCGTTTTCGCCGAAATCGGCGAGCGACGTATATTGCCCTTTGGGAATCACCAGCACATGGACGGGGGCTTGCGGATTGATGTCCTGGAACGCCAGCGCGTACGCGTCCTCGTAAATCTTGTAGCAGGGAATTTCGCCGCGCAGGATTTTCGCGAAGATGTTATTTTCGTCGTAGGACATGGGCGTTTCGTTCCTTTTCTTTACAATCCGACCCTACTTCATTACATGATTTGAGGATGATTATCTATCCCGCGATTGATCTGAAAGACGGCCTGTGCGTGCGCCTGTACAAGGGCGACATGGCGCAGGAGACGGTCTATAACGACGACCCCGCCGCGCAGGCCCGCGCGTGGCAGGCGGCCGGGTTCCAGTGGATCCACGTGGTGGACCTGAACGGCGCGGTCGACGGCTATCCCGTCAATATCCGGGCCGTGCAGGACATAATCGCAGCCGTTACTATCCCGATCCAGCTCGGCGGCGGCATCCGCCAGTTGAACCAGATCGGCACATGGCTGGAAGCGGGCGTGAGCCGCGTGATCCTCGGCACGGCAGCGGTGAAAAATCCGGGCCTTGTTTTCGATGCGTGCCGCCTGTTTCCTGGAAAAATCGCGGTCGGTCTGGACGCGCGCGGCGCACAGGTCGCGGTCGACGGCTGGACCAAAGACTCAGCCGAGGACATTTTCTCCACGGCGCGGAATTTCGAGGATGCGGGCGTCAGCGCCATCATCTATACCGACATCACCCGTGACGGCACCGGCGAGGGGTTGAACATGGATATGACGGTGAAGCTAGCGCAGAGCGTGGCCATCCCCGTCATCGCGTCCGGCGGGGTCGGCTCGATCGACGATATTAAGGCCGTACGCGCTGCCAGCGACAAAAACGTCGGCGGGGTCATCGTCGGCAAAGCCTTTTACGACGGACGCATCAAGCCCGGCGACGCCCTTGCCGTTTAGGCATTAAAAACGAAACTGCGTTCGCCTTTTTTATTGATGACCCACTGGCCTTCCGGCAGCGTTTCGACGATGGTTTCCGCAGGCTTTTGCGCGACAGGCTCATGACGCACCACGCGCGGCCAGCTGGACGCCAAACTCTTTATTACTTTCAACACGGCACACTCTCTTTTGCTTGTTTCGGCTTATTTTTCGTCCTTATGGCGTATCGTGAGGGGCGCGTCAATAAAGTTATGGCAATGAATGAATATCTCGCTCAAATTATATTTTTACGCTACAAAAAACCATGCTTAAAACCCGTGTCATTCCCTGCCTCGACATCCGCGACGGGCGTGTCGTCAAAGGTATCCGCTTTGATGATTTGCGCGACGCGGGCGATCCGGTGGCGCAGGCGAAAATCTATAACGATCAGGGCGCGGACGAGCTGTGCTTCCTCGATATCACCGCCAGTCACGAAGGCCGCGACACCATCGTCGATGCGGTGCGCAAGGTAGCGGCCGAAATTTTCATGCCGCTGACCGTCGGCGGCGGGATCAGGAGCCTTGCCGATATCCGCCGCCTGCTTGAGGCCGGCGCCGACAAGATTTCCATCAACTCCGCCGCGATCCACGACCCGTCGCTTGTTAAAAATGCTGCACTGAAATGCGGCAGCCAGTGCATTGTCGTTGCGATCGACGCCAAAAAAACCGCAGCAAATAAATGGGAGATTTTCACCCATGGCGGGCGCAACCCGACCGGCATCGACGCGCTGGAATGGGCGCGCCGCATGGCGGATGACGGGGCGGGCGAATTGCTCGTCACCTCGATGGACCAGGACGGCGCGCGCATGGGATACGATCTTGACCTGATGCGTGCCATCAGCGAATCCGTCAGCGTCCCGACCATCGCCTCAGGCGGCGTGGGCGGGCTGCAGGACCTTGTCGATGGCATTATCAAGGGCGGGGCGTCCGCCGTGCTGGCCGCCTCGATCTTCCACTTCGGCGAACACACGGTCCGGGACGCCAAGCAAGCCCTGGCCGCCGCCGGCATCCCAGTCAGATTTTAAATTGACATAAATTTACTGTCCGGCTTATAAACATCCGATGAAGTGTATACTTGATCATACCCGCACCGTTTTCATTCATGACCATGACGGTGTGCATTACCGGTATCTCGACAATCCCGACTACATCGGCTTCCTGAGCGATGCCAAAGGGGAGGCTGTCTCGGCTTTGCTGAGCGGGCTTAGCCGCGAACAGGCGAGCATCATCAACACGGAATATTACGCGAAATATCATGACGGCAGCCGGGGTTTTTATGAGATGGCCGTCCAGCAGGGC
>CAKTCH010000217.1 GCA_934538895.1 uncultured Alphaproteobacteria bacterium | reverse complement strand
CGTTGAAGGGCACGCCCGCCATGACGACCACCTTTTGCGTCTCGTCGGCGAACCGGAATTCGCGCGCGGCACGTTGGAGTCGTTGCGCCAGCCCCTTGAAACCGGATCGGCTTTGGTGGCGCGGGCCAACCATCATGTGACCTATCCCGCGAGGTTTCAGCTGGTTGCGGCGATGAACCCGTGCCGGTGCGGGTATCTGGGAGATGCTTCGCAGGAATGCACCAAAGCCCCGCGCTGCGGCGCGGATTATCAAAGTAAAATTTCCGGCCCCCTGCTCGATCGCATGGATATCCATGTCGAGGTGGGCGCGGTCAGCGTCGCCGATCTCGATGCGCCGTCCGGCGAGCGCTCGGAAGACGTGGCGCGGCGCGTGGCGGTGGCGCGGCATCTTCAGGCGGCGCGATATGCCGCGCACGGCCTGCGCGACGGGATCAACGCCCGCGCGGCGAACGATGTCCTCGAAGCGGTCATGATGCTGGAAGCGCCGGCCAAGGAGTTGCTTCACCGCGCGGCGGAAAAAATGAACCTATCGGCGCGGGCCTATCACCGCCTGATCCGCGTCGCGCGGACCATCGCCGATCTGGACGGATCTGAGTCCATCGGCCCCGCGCACATGGCCGAGGCGCTGTCTTACCGCAAGCCGTCTCTAAGTGCCTGATTTCCATTAAATTTGTGCCGGAACACAGCGATTTTGTATACTATAAGGGTAATATTAAGATTTGACCGGCAATATGGGGGCCGGAGCATATATGAGCCAACGCGTCGAAGATCCGAGCAAACAAACCGAAGCCGCCGCTGCCAACCTTGGCGCGATTGCGCACAAGGCCGCCTCGACCGTGACGGAAAATACCAAGCAGATCATCCAGCACGAAGACGGTGAGCGTAAAGCGTCCGGCATGCAGGCGCAGGGTAGCGTGGAGGCGGGTGTGTATGGCGATCTTGCGCTGGAGGGCATTGGCGGCATGGTCGGTACGCTGGCGAAGCTGGCCAAGGATACGCTGACGGTTGCCGACGATCGCGGTTGGTTCGGCCATGAAGACGGCGCCGGGACGAAGGGAAGTTTTACTCTTACCGAGCGTGCCAACAACGTCTCGAAATTTTTTACCGGCAAATCGGATGCCGATGACAGGGAATTCCCGCCGAAGACCGAAGGCATGCAGGGCAAGCAGGAATATCAGGAAACAATCGTTTCCCGCATGCTGCACAAACAAAAATTTGAACTATCCATGCGCCTGCAGCAGGAATACGCCGCCGAGCAGGCGTACAAGCAGCGCATGGGGCTGGGCGGCATGAATTACGGCGGGATGCAGCTGGGCGGTGGGCCGTCGCCGGGTCTCGGCATGACGCCCAAAGCGCCGAGCTTTAAATCAACCGAAATAGAAGATCCGCCGACCAATTGGGGCGCGGGCAACGTGACGGGGTAGGGCATGGCATTCGACCGTCTGGAAATCAACGCGCCGTCAGACATCCACAAGATGTTCACCGACAACCATGCCGCAATGACCCGGCCGGAAGAACTGGCAAAGCCCGATTTTAAAAATGCCTTCAATCAGTCCGCGCGGTTCGGCGCAGCGGAAATTTCGCCCGATGAGGCGCAAAACATGGGTATGGAGCAGGCTATCAACCCGGCCGAACCCATTCGCATCGAGCCTGAACAAAAAGTCGGGCCAGCAATTGATCCGCGGGAAATCACCACGCGCGCGGAAATATCCGGCCAGTTCTTGCAGGATATGAAAATGGGTGTGCAGGTTCAGCCTGGCATGAAAGCGAACGATTCCATCTTCGGCGCGGCGTGCAACACGGTCTCGAACGAAGTGCAGGGCATTTCCCACTCGCTTGGCGGCGCGGCGCCGGACATGGCGGGCATGGATCCGCGCCTTCTTCAAACCAATATGAACTTTGCGATGAAGATGCAGCCCGGCGGATTGTTCTAGGCGGAAAGATCGTCCTGACTTGCTATCACGTCCTGAACGGAATTCTGGCCGAATAAATACCATCCCTGCATGACGTAGCTGAAAGCTGATACCCAGAACAGGATGCCGAGCAGGAATCCTGCCGCCGAAAACCACGACGGGAACAAGCAGACCAGCATCATGAATAAGATCACCAGTGTATCGTCGGCAAGGCCCGCAGCGAAAGACGGCGGCGCGTCACTGGTGCCGCGTCTTGCCGTGACGGCTTTATAACCGGCCACGCAGGTTTTCAGTACCGTGCCGGAAAGAAGCACAAATAATCCCGCCAGCATGTGAACAGGCAGCGTCATGACGAAAAAGAAAATGAAGGCGGCGTAAAAAACCGTCTTGCATGCCGAGCGAAGATAAACGCTGAAATCGCTGTGGCCGGAACGCGCCGCGAGAGCGCCGCCAAGGCCGTGCAGAAGACGGCTCGCCAATATCACGACAAGCCCGAAAAAATAGGATTGTATCGCCACGAAAAAACAGCCGATCAGTCCCGCCATCAGGGCGGCGATCGTCAGGATATTCGCCTGCATGCCGAGAGAACCGATTTTTTCGGCGATCTTGTCGAGCGAAGGCGTTATATAGGGGCGGATCACGGAATCGAGCATGGTTATTCTTCTTCAGCGCGGCGAATGGCGTCGTCGTCGATCACGCTCGCGCCGATGGCGATGTCGGTGACGTCCTCATCGTCGGCGTGCAGTTTTTGCAGTTTGCGGAAGTGACGGAACGCGAAGGGGATATGGGTCATGTAGGCGAGGCTGAGAATCGTCAGCGTCTGCCACGGCGCCTGAATCAGGGCCGCCATCAGCAGCACGGCCAATCCCAGTACGGGCATCGCCATCTTGCGCGGCATTTTCAAAAGCTTGCTCGACCATGTCGGGATGCGCGAGATCATTAGCATGGCAACAACCAGCACCCACAGGCCGACAAGCCAGTTGGCGAAAGCGAAGTCATCGAATGTTTGCGGCGATTGCAACCAGATGAAGATAGGCAGCATGGCAAGACCCGCCCCGGCGGGCGCGGGCACGCCCTGGAAGAACCCTTTTTTCCACGCCGCTACGGGCTGGCCCGTGCCGACATTGTAGCGCGCAAGGCGCAGCGCCATGCACGCAGCATAAACGATCAGCGCGATCCAGCCGATCTTCCCGGCGTCCTGCAAAATCCACATATAGAGGATCATGATCGGCGCGATGCCGAAGGCGAGGAAGTCGGAAAAGCTGTCGAGCTGCGCGCCGAATTCGCTTTGCGCGTTG
>CAKTCH010000216.1 GCA_934538895.1 uncultured Alphaproteobacteria bacterium | reverse complement strand
CCGCCAGACCCCCTGCACCCTGCATCCGGGGCTGGTTCTGCATCAGGCCGATGGCCGTTATACTTTTGAAGCCGAAGGGATTCTGCGGAGTATGTCCGCCCTTTCCTAAACATAGCTTGACACCCTTTCAAATCATTGTCTTTATTGATCTTGATTATAAAAAATAAGAGAAGAGAATGGGGAAGCTATGACAAAAGCCAGACAACAAAAGCCGCTGACGCCGGAATTTTCCGACGTCAACCCTGCGCCCGCGGAACCGGCAGGGGTCGCCATCATACCGTTTCACGGGCCCATCACAAGAGAACCCGATCAGCCCGGCTCTTATATCAGTTGGGATACGCATCGTGACGCGATCGCCGCGGCCTTCGCCTGCGAAGACATCAAGGCTGTTGTCCTCGATATAGACTGTCCCGGCGGATCGCCCGCCGAAACCAGCCTGCTGGCGCGCGAGATCGACCGCCAGGCCGCCCTTCACAACAAACCCGTTTATGCGTTTGTGCGCGACATCGCGGCATCGGGCGGTTACTGGCTGGCCAGCACTGCCGATAAAATCTATGCCCTGCCCGTTTCCCGGATCGGCTCCATCGGCGTGGTCGCTGAAGGGTTCGGCTATCACAAGCAGTTGAAAAAGAAGGGTCTGGAACGCCGTGTGTTCACAGCCGGCAAGAACAAGCTAAAGCTCGACCCCTATCAGAAATTGAATCCCGCGCACGTCAAGGCGGCGCAAGCGGAACTGAAGGATATTCATAAAATATTCATTCGCGCCATCAGGGAACATCGCGGCGACCGCCTGAATACATCGGATAAGAAGATCATGAGCGGCGCTACATGGCTGGGCCGGAAGGCCCTGAAGCGCGGGCTGATCGACGGGATAGGCGACATAATGAGCGTCATGCCCGCCCTGATGAAAAACCCTGTCAGTTTTTCCATGTTCAAGCCCGTTCTGGACGATTTCGACCCTGGTATGGCCGTTACGGATAATGGTATGGACGGCGAAGATATCAAACCGGCCAGCGCACGCGGCAGCCGCCATATACAGCCTATGCTGAAATAGGCGAGAATCGGGCATAGACAGGGTTACGCGGAAAAGGGCATACCCTGAAATCAGGCGGCATTGACTTACCGTTGTTTTCAGGCACACTGCCCTTCATCATGACAGACGAAAGCGATCAAGAAACACTGAAAAAATTCCGTGCCTTCCTGCGTACCGTGCCGTTCGCCGGAAAGTATTTCGAGGACCGCCCGAAAGTGCCGGTCATTCGCCTATCCGGCGTGATTGCGGATTCTACCCGCCGCTCGAGTATCAGCTTCGCGCGCGTAGCCAAACAGATTGAAAAAGCCTTCGACAAGCCGGGAGTCGTCGCCGTAGCGCTGGCGATCAACTCGCCCGGCGGCGCTCCGGGGCAATCGTCGTTGATCGCGCAGGAAATCCGCCATTGGGCCGAGGAAAAGGACATACCCGTTTACGCTTTCGTGGAGGATGTCGCGGCATCGGGCGGTTACTGGCTGGCCTGCGCCGCCGATGAAATTTATGCCCAGGATGTATCCATCGTCGGGTCCATCGGCGTGATATCAGCGGGATTCGGTTTCGAGGATTTTATCAGGAAACATAACATCCATCGCCGCCTGCATACGTCCGGCCATGAGAAATCCATGCTCGATCCCTTCCTGCCGGAAAAGCCGGAAGACGTGGAGCGCCTGCAAACCCTGCAAAAGGAACTGCATAACTGTTTCATCGACTGGGTTCGCGAGCGCCGCGGGCATATGCTGAAAGCCGCCGACCGCACCTTGTTCGAAGGCCGCTTCTGGACCGCCCGGACCGCGCTGGATCTGGGTCTGATCGACGGCATTCACGGAATGCGGGAATTCCTGACGGGCAAGTACGGCGCACGCGTCAAGCTGGTCGATATATCGGCTGAAAAGCGCCTGTTGCCCCTGCCCTTTCCCTTGATGCGCGCCGACGCGACGTCCTTCGAAGGCCTGGGCGATGAACTGTTACAATCTATCGAAAGTAAAAGCGTCTGGGGCCGCTATGGCCTTTAACGTCTTTTATGCTAGCTTAATTTCATGAGTAGCTGCTGCAAACCCGACCTGAACGGACAGGGAGATCACGGCCATGAACATGGCGCAAAGATCGACGTCCTGCTTTATTCCATGCTGGCGATTATCGCCATCGGCTTTATCGTTCATTTCCTCCGCATAGAGGTGCCCTATCTGACGACGTTCGCCCATGCCACCGTCACCCTGATGAAGGCAATGTGGTGGGGGATCGCCGGCGGCATTGTCGCGGTCGGCCTGATGTCCCGCGTGCCGCGCGCGTATTTTCAGGCCATCATGGGCCGCGGCGATACGGTGGGCGGCGTAGTGCGCGCCACGATCGCGGGCCTGCTGCTCGATCTGTGTTCCCACGGCATCCTGATGGTGGGAGCCAAGCTTTATGAACGTGGCGCCTCTCTGGCACAGGTCATGGCTTTCCTGATCGCCAGCCCGTGGAACTCCATCACGCTGACGCTGATCCTGATCTCGCTCGTCGGCTGGGGATGGACGCTGGCTTTTATCGCCGGCTCCGCGCTAATCGCCATCGTCACCGGGATTATCTATCTGCAACTGGTCAAACATGGCAGGCTGCCTGCCAATCCGCATCAATTGCCCCCCGACCCCGATTTCGACATGAAAGCCGATTTCAGGCAGCGTTTATCGGCTTTCAACTTCACGCCCGCATGGGCCGCCCAAATCGTTAAAGACGGATTCGGTGAAAGCATCATGGTGATGCGCTGGCTGTTCCTCGGCGTGGTGCTGGCGGCTCTGATCCAGACCTTCGTTTCCACTGAAACCATGACGGCCTATTTCGGCCCGACCCTGCTGGGCCTGCTCCTGACACTGATCGCCACCACCATTATCGAGGTATGCTCCGAAGGTTCGACGCCGATCGGCGCCGATCTGGTCACGCGCGCCGGCGCGCCGGGTAACGGCTTTACCTTCCTGATGGCGGGCGTCTCGACCGATTATACTGAAATGCTGGTCATCCGTCAGATGACAAAAAGCTGGAAGATCGCGCTTTCCCTGCCCCTGCTGACCGTGCCGCAGGTCCTGCTGCTGGGCTGGGTCATGAATAATATATAAATTTCAATAACTTATTATATTTTACGGAACTCGACGCCCATCCGTGCGTTTGTCCTGCATCACAACGAACAGGAGATTTTAAATGGATAAGGAT
>CAKTCH010000215.1 GCA_934538895.1 uncultured Alphaproteobacteria bacterium | reverse complement strand
AGCCCCGCCATACAGGCCAGTGCCGCCAGCGGGACAAGCATTACCCCTGCCAGCCACGCATAAACCAGCCGCTCGTCATTGCCGAAAAATTTCAAAAAGGCGGTGTCCCTGGCCGCTTCCGCCCAGGCACCGTCATGGTCGTCCTGCGCCTTCTTTTCCGCCTGCTTGTACTGGACGTCGAAAACGGTGCCGCTGACGGACGGACGGTCGACGACCGCATACCCGGCCTCGACCATGGCCAAGGCCAGATCTGTTTCGCTCGCGTTCAGGCAGCGCGCGACCGGACGGCCCGCGCGCCATTCCTTGACTTCACATTGCACAGGCTGTCCGCCGATGAGGTTGTCCAGCGCCGTGCGCGCCTTGATCGACACGGTGGTGCCTGCAGCCTCGATCGGCTCCACCCCCCACAGGGCGATCATGAACCGGCTGGTCAGGATGCTGACCCCGTCGATGGCCGTGGCCGCCGCGCTGAATTGCTCCGGGCGCTGATTGACATCCTGCGCCACGGCCTGCGGCGCCATTAAAACGGCCAGCAGGATGACATATAGGGGGGAAAGACGCTTTGTACGCATGGAATGCCTCATTTGATGGTATCATGACAGATATTAAAGCCGAAAAAAGCTTTTAATTGGTGAATATTCCACAGTATATAGAGCCATGCGCGTGACCTTGAAAGAATTGCTGGACAATCTGGGCGTCGGGTACGAAATGGGCCCGTACGAGACATGCCCATGGTCGGTATACGATGGCGGCAAGGCGCTCACCTGCAACGCCGAGGTCCGCATGAACGAGGATTCCACGCAATGCGAGGCGGAAGTGATGCTGATTTACGATGTTCCGCCCGCCGGAAAGCCGCCGATCGATCTCGTCTTCCGCCTTGACTGCAAGCCTTCATCCGGCCTGTGGGAAGCGTACCGCCTGACCGTGCGCGGCGCCGATAAAACCAACGGCTTTCATGATTGGGAAAAGAAGGCCTGCAACTTTTTCCTCGCCTGCGTGCAGGAATTGAAAATGGATCGTGCGCCCGACATTGAGGCGCTTCTCGCCAAGGAACTGGACGAAAGCGACGGATCGGGTACCAATATGCGCGGCGGCGGCAGCAAGGCGCCGAAGATCAAGCCGCAGGCCCTACTCGGCATGAAGGGTGGACGCGGGTTCTAAACCTGCTGGTTTTGCATGACGAGGATGCCGCTGTCCGCGGCGATTTTGGCAAGGCCGCCTTTGACCGGCTCGACATGGGCGATGAACAACCATTCATTCCCGATCCTTTCCAGCTCCCCGAATATCAAGGCCGACTGATCCGTGCCGATTTCCGATTCATCGACATCAAGGCGGAATATCTCATGCGTCGTATCCTGATTCAGCAGGCGGAAATAGACGTTGCGCACCATCGAGAAGTTATGGTTTTCCAATCCCACATCGAGATTGTAGAGCGATAACACGAAAACGATTTTTACGATATCGAACGGCAAGGTCGCAAGATTCAGCTCTATCTGCTCGTCGTCGCCGTCGCCCGCGCCCGTACGGGAATCGCCCAGATGCCGCACCGAACCGTCACCGCCCATTTTGTTGTTGTAGAAAACGAAATCCTCGTCAACGCGCGTCTTTCCATGTTTATCGAGAAGCAATACACAGACATCCAGATCCGGCGGATCGGCGTCGAACCCCCGAAAATCCCACCCCATCCCGGCGATCACGCGCTTGATCGTCGGATCTTTCTTGGTGATGTTCAGCTCGTCGCCCGGATGAAGCACGTTCATCACGGGTTCGGCGATTTTCGAGCCGCCGTCGTAATAAGCATCCGGTTTATAATCTCTCTCGTCCATTCCTCAGTCCTTTTTACCCTGTTCCCATTGTAGCCCGAAGCCGAAAGCACGATCCATTTCCGCGTGTCCGGGAAAATATTCCAGATGCGTCGTCAGGCGGATGCTGCCGCGCACATTCTCGATGCTGGCCACCGCGCACAAATCAAGCTCCTCGCGCCGCGCATTCAAAGACACCACGATCGGGTTCGATCCCGGCACGCGCACCTGCACCTGCGGCTTTACATCGGCGAAGCTATCCGCGCCTTTGTAGATATAGGTATAAACTAGTATTTTCTGGATATCGTCCCAGTGCGCGCCGTTGATATGAATGACTTCGTCCCGGCCATCCTTGTCGCCCGTACGCTCGTCCCTGTCCAGATACAGATAGGGCGGCGTATCGAACGCGCCGTTGGTATTGCCAAAAGCCTGCACCGCGCCGCGCGCCCCGTCCGCGAGCACGAACAGGCAGCCGATATCCATATCGATACCCTTGCGCTGCACGGTCTTCTTGAAAAACCTATCGAAGAACCCCTTGGCCTCTCGTACCGGTACGTTATCCCACGACATGCCGACGTCGAAATCCGGCAGGCCGCCATCCGGACGGTTAACCACCGCTGTTTCGCCGGGAGACGATAAAAACTCCGCCGCCTGGCGCGCATCGTACGGACTGATCCATCCGGCCGCGCCGATACCGCCATGCTTTGAGGCGTCAGCACGCCAGCGGCTGGCTTCGATGATGGAATCCTGCGAGGAATGATCGCGCATGTTTTTGCCCTTAAAGACTTCGCTTTTCCGCCACTCTATGCTAAATCGGGAACGCTTCCAAGTTTACTAGAAGGATGGACGATGGCTTCTTATCAATATGTCTATGTCATGAACGGTCTGGTCAAGACCTTCCCGAACGGAAAAACCATCATGAACGGCATTACGCTGAGCTTCCTGCCCGGTGCGAAGATCGGCGTCCTCGGCCCGAACGGCGCCGGTAAATCGACCCTGCTCAAGATCATGGCGGGCGTGGACAAGGATTATACGGGCGAAGCCTGGGCCGCCGAAGGCGCCCGCGTCGGCTATCTGCAGCAGGAACCGCAGCTCGACCCCACCAAGACCGTCGCCGAAAACGTCATGGACGCGCTTGCCCCGATCAAGGCGAAAGTTGACCGTTATAACGAGGTCGCCGCCGCCATGGCCGATCCCGATGCCGATTTCGACGCGCTGACCGAGGAAATGGGCAAGTTGCAGGAAGAAATCGACGCCGCCGACGGCTGGAGCCTCGACCAGACGGTCGATATGGCGATGGAAGCCCTGCGCTGCCCGCCGGGCGACCTGCCTGTCACCAATCTCTCGGGCGGTGAAAAACGCCGCGTGGCCCTCGCCCGCCTGCTGCTGGAAAAACCCGATATGCTGCTGCTCGACGAACCGACCAACCACCTGGACCTTGATGCACTGGTGTGGCTGGAAGCCTGGCTCAAGCGCTA
>CAKTCH010000214.1 GCA_934538895.1 uncultured Alphaproteobacteria bacterium | reverse complement strand
GGTTGATGGAGTTAGCTACTTTAGTTATAGCTGTCTGCGCCTGCTAAATGGGCGCTAGGACTTAAATGTCTCTGGCCGAACGGTGTGAAGAGGTATTGCACTGACCGTCAGTGGCCGTCCGCTCTCCAAGTCTCGCGCTCGGGCACCGGCAGCAACTGTCGTGACTGTCACGATGAATGCTCCCAGCTTGAAGAGGGAGGGGAGACTATGTCATGGACGTCCGGTGCCCGTCCAGCCTCAAGGCCGACCTTGATCGTTACTCCATGCTGCATGCGCAGGCTTATGGAGAGGCGGTCGATGCCACGGTGTTGATTCCGCACATGCTCGAAGCCTTCATGGCAGGGGATCGAGAGGGCAGGAAGGACAACAAAGCCAAGGCATTCACTCCCAAACCGGGTTGACCTTGTACCATTCTCTCGCTGGTCACACATCAAACGCGCCGTTTAAGATTGCGCATTTTGGTTTGAGGCTGTGCCTTGTCTGCTTGCGGAAACGCTCTTGGATTTGCTGCCACGATGCTCCTATGTGGCTCTTGGCCTACAAAACATCGGAGGCCCCAAGCACCAAGAATTTGATCTAACTTTTTGTACCGATGTCATTTCTCACTAAAGACTTGACATCGGATTTTTTATTGAGGGATCAGCCGGCCTTTTCTCCCGCGCCTATTTCTGCGGTCCCGAGCGCGTCCGCCAGCCGGTGCTGCGCGCTGCCGGGCCGCAGGGGTTGTTGCTGGCTTTCATGCGGCGCCCAGCCGGTCAGGAAGATCATCTCGAACGTGGCGCGAATGCGGCCATCGCCCTCGTTAAAATCCCGCTGGTAAAGGCGCGCCATTTCCAGCATCAGGCCCTTGCCGGTGAAGTGGCGCTGGCGCGTGGCAAGGCTGTTGGTTTCACCCATGCCCCGCAGATCCTGCATCAGGCGAAAGGCGTTGTCGTAAGTGACGGTCAGGCGTTCCGAATCCACCACAGGCAGGCTATAGCCGCCCCGTTGCAGCAGCGCGGCGGCCTGCTGGCGACCGATGAAGGGATGCACGCGCATCTGCGCCCCGTCGCGCTTGGCGATTTCGGCGTTCATGAAAGACTGGCGCAACTCGATCAGGCTCTCGCCGCCGGGAAAGGCCGCCATCATCAGGCCGTCGGGCTTCAGCGCGCGCCGCATCTGGATCAGTACGCCCGGTACGTCGTTGACGCGGTGAAGTGAAAATGGACTGACGATCAGATCGAATGCTTCCATGCCGCCCGGCCATAGCTCCGGATCGAAACGAATATCCGGATGCAGCGCGGGCGTTTCATCCGCTACCAGCAGCGTCTCGATTTTCCCGGCCTCTTTCAGTTCATCGCGCAAGCCGGGCGACAGCCGCGCCCCCGCCACCAGCGCGCGCGGATAGGTGCGCCGGATGTCGCCCAGGCGCTCGATGATCTGGCGCATATTCCAGTCTATCAGGAAATTATGATCGGCGATCCTGACGGCGGCGCGTGCCTGCTGCCGGCGTATATGGCCGCGATCGAAAAGGACGGGCGGGGTGTTCATCACTTGGGGTCCAGACGTTTCTGGCCTTCGGGGTCTGCGGATTTTTCGTGTTTTTCCGGTTTCGTATTCTCTTCGCCGCCGCCCCGGCCACGCATATCCTCGCTGTAATGCGTGACGGGCTTGGTATGATCCCCGGCCTGTTTCAACGAAAATTCGCGTTTTACGCTATGTTCGCTCTCGGTGCCCATGCGCGCAAACGTGCGGGCGACCAGCACCATGAACGGCAGGTCGCAATCATACCATAGCAGATAACACAGCAGGGATAGCGGCGCGTATTCGATCATGCCGTATAGCGGCGTCGTCAGCCCGCGCGGCACGCCCGTCATGACAAACGGGAAAATCCGCTGCGGCGTCACGCCGCTATGGCAGAAATAGCTTTCGCCCATGCGCGCGACGTTTTCGACCGGCACCTCGAATTTCTCGGCGATGTAGCGGCGTGCCATATCGATATTGGTAATCTCGCGCGGCAGGTCCAGCGAGGGCGCGGTCATGCTCAGGCCGTTGCCGCTATAACGTTGCGGGATCGGCAAATACTCCATCGAGAACCCTGCCAGCACCTCGCCGGAATGGCTCCTGGTCAGCGGTAGGATGACGGCCTTGTTGACAGTGGTTTCATCGGAAATCACGAATTCCAGATCGCGCGAGGCCAGTCCGGCCACACCGCCCTCGACCCAGCCCTCATCGGCGAAAACCGATTGAATGGTGCGCAGGTGGCCCGTGGTGCCTTTGATATTCTTGAAGCGGCCATCCTTGCCGGCCTTGCGCAGGATCACTTCCTTCAGGTCGGCGATTTTATCCGGTTCGTCCTCGGCCAGGATCAGCGGGCATTCATCCCAGCTTTCAGCACTCATGCCCAGGCGGCTGAACAGCATGATGATCTGTTGTTCCAGACGCGCGTTCGGAATGATGCCGACAGAAATCGCGTCCAGCACGCTTTGCGCGTTCACCTCGCGGATACGGCCCTTCGAGGAGAACCCCTTATAAGCCTCGTCTTCATATTTCGCATCGAACACGCAGCCTTCGCGGCTTTCCACGCGCAGGAAGCGCGTATCGAAACGCTCGTCGATATAGTCGGGCGCGGGATAGAACACGGGGCCGTCTTCCAGCAGCGCCCCCGTGGCCGGTTTCAGGCCCAGATGGTCGCGCGCGAACAGCACGGTTTTCTTCATGTCGTCTTTCGGCACCTCGCGCACCAGATGGCTGGGCAGGCTTATGGCCTCGGTCATGTGGCCGGACCATTTCTTCTGGTCGAGATTGCGGCCATTGCGCGGCACGGCGTTCACGATGCCGCGGGGAATGCCTTCATGGACGAATATCGTCAGGATGCCGTTTTCGTTCACGCGGTAGGGAATGATATCGGTCATGTCGACGTCGCGCGTGACGACGTCGGTGATCTTGCCGGACGTGTCGTTGCGCACGGCGCTGACGCGCAGGCGGCCTTGCGATCCCTTGGGCGACGGGCGGCGCTCCTGCAATTGCAGCGAACGGCGGTCGGCCATTTTCTGCGCCACGGCGATAAAGCTGGTCGGCGGCGAACCCAGCGGCGTGCCGTCGTCGCTATACAGGCGGAAGCGGCCTTCGAAACGGTCGCGGATGATTTTCTCGTCCCAGTGCGGCGAGCTGTAAACCAGGCGCGCGCCCATGGCCGCGAGGTTGCGGCGGTAGTCATGTTCGGTGAAAAATGCGTATTCTTTCGGCAGTTCGACTTCGAACATCGCGCGATTATCCTTGCGCGTAATGAATTCATAAGCCCAGTTGT
>CAKTCH010000213.1 GCA_934538895.1 uncultured Alphaproteobacteria bacterium | reverse complement strand
CCGCCGAAAGCCGAGGCACGCCCAAGGATTTGCGCGACCTTGCCCGTGTCCGCTATGTCCGCATCGCGCCGGATGCCGATAACGCGCAAAAGCTCTCCATCCTGAAACCCGCTCTCAATAACGAAAAAGGCGCGTTCGTCTGGGAGGCCCGCATCGAGGCCGCGCTGATCGAAGCGAACAACAAGAATTATGACGCCGCCCTCGCCTATCTTGCTCCGTTCAAGGAGATGACCGATGCCCTGCCGCCAAGCTTGAGCGACCGCGCGAATGCCCTGCGCCAGATATATACGCAAGCAAGCAGTCAGGCGGAGTAAGAAGATGAGACTATCGCGCCCCCTTTTGCTGGCTTCCGCCATTTCGGCCCTCGCTTTGAGCGCCTGTTCCGATACATGGTTCGGCGCTCCGGAAAAACCGCCGCTGCCGGGCGAGCGCATTTCTATTTTAGAAATGCAAAACCAACTGATGCCCGAAGCGAAAAGCGAAACTGCCTTTACGCTGCCTGAAGCCTGGGCCAATGATTTCTGGCCACAGGCCGGCGGTTATCCGAACCATGCGATGGCGCATCTGGCGCTGAACAACGGCGCCCTTAAGCTTGCGTGGAGTACCGACATCGGTTCGGGCAGCTCGACGCGCATGCCGCTCGTCGCGCGCCCCGTCGTTGCCGATGGCCGCATCTTCGCCATCGACACCGACAACCGTCTCAGCGCCTACGCTATTCAGGACGGCAAGCAACTATGGCGCATCGACGCCCGCAAAGCCGGCGAGAAAGAATCCGTCATCGCGGGCGGCGTCGCCTTCTCCGGCGGTGTCTTGTATGTCTCGGCCGGATATAACGAAATTATCGCCGTCAATCCGGTGGACGGCAGCGTTTACTGGCGCGCCAAGATCGATTCGCCCTCGCGCGCCGCGCCGACTATCGACGGCGGCCGCGTGTTCGTCGTGACGCAGACCAATGCCCTGATCGCGCTCGACGCCAAGACGGGCGCCGTGCTGTGGGATTATGCCGGCATGGAAGGCAGCGCCAGCCTGGTCGGCGGCGCCAGCCCTGCCGCCGAAAACGGCCTTGTGATTCCGGCCTTCACCTCGGGCGAAATCTATGCCCTGCGCGTTGAGAACGGCGCGCTCGCCTGGTCCGACAATCTCGCCAGCATGCTGCGCCTCGGCGGGCTTGGCGGCATTTCCGACATCAGCGGCTATCCGGTGATCGACAAGGGCCTCGTCTTCGCCATCAGCTATGCCGGCCGCATGGTCGCCATCGACGCCCAGACGGGCACGCGCGTGTGGACGCGCGAGATCGGCGGGGCGGAAACCCCGTGGGTCGCGGGCGACAGCGTTTTCGTCATCACGACGCAGGGCGAACTGGTCTCGCTGGCCCGTGAAACGGGCGTGGTGCGCTGGGTCACCCAGATGAAGCGCTACGACAACCCCGATAAGCGCACCGGCCTCATTGTCTGGAAAGGCCCCGTTCTGGCGGGAGGCCGCCTGATCGTGACCGGCACCGGCGGGCGCGTGGCTGAAATCGCCCCGGATACGGGCAAATTGCTGGGCCAGTGGACGACGGGCAAGAACCTGACCGTCCCGCCGATCGTGGCCGGGCAGACGCTCTACCTGCTAGGTGACGACGGAACCTTGCTTGCGTATCGGTGATGAGTGAAACAGTGGTTAGTGTTTAGTCGATGGTGCAGAGTTTCAGAGATCTCGATGTATATAAGAAAGCTTATACCATTGCACTGGATGTGCATGAAGCATCGTTGACATTGCCGCAGATAGAGCAATTCGCCTTAAGCAGCCAGATACGCCGCTCGTCCAAATCCATATGCGCCAACATTGCTGAAGGTTTCGCCAAGCATTATCAATCCGTCAGTGAATTCAAGCGCTTCTTGAGCATTGCAATGGGTTCCAGCGATGAAATGCTGGTATGGGCCGATTTTTGCAGGGATTTAGGGTATATAGACGATAATAAAGGGACTTTATGGAATCGATCCTATACGGAAATCAGTAAGATGCTGTACAGCCTATCTAAGAACTGGAAGCAATGACACTAATCACTTACAACTGACACGCTAAACACAATGTTTACCCTTGCCATTATCGGCCGCCCCAATGTCGGCAAATCGACCCTGTTCAACCGTCTGGCGGGAAAAAGGCTGGCGATTGTCGACGACACGCCGGGCGTAACCCGCGACTGGCGCGAGGCCCCCGCCCTGCTGTTCGACCGCACGTTCAAAATCCTGGACACAGCGGGCCTTGAAGAAAACTTCGACGATTCCATTCAAGGGCGCATGCGCAAGCAGACCGAAGAAGCGCTGAAACGCGCCGACGCCATTTTATTCCTGATCGACGGACGCGCAGGCTTGACGCCGATCGACGAGCATTTTGCCTCGTTCCTGCGCAAACAGAAAAAGCCCGTCATTCTCGGCGTGAACAAATGCGAGAACGAGCGCGCCTCCATGGCCGGTATCGGCGAGGCGGTGCGTCTTGGCTTCGGCGATCCAATCGCCCTGTCCGCCGAACACGGTATCGGCATGCATGAACTCTATCAGGCGATCGATCCCTACTTCCCTGAGGAAGAGGAAGAAGCGTTCGTGGAAGAAGAAGCTGGCGACATCGATGAAGACGCCCTCGACGCGCTCGAAGGCAATCTCGACTATGAACTCGCAGACGAGCCTGAAGAAGAAGACAAGCCGATCAAGATCGCCATCGTCGGCCGTCCGAACGTCGGAAAATCCACCCTGCTTAACGCGCTGGTGCGCGACAACCGCGTGATGACCGGCCCGGAAGCCGGCATTACACGCGACGCCATCGCCGTCGACTGGGAATATAAAGACACCAAGATCAAGCTGGTCGATACGGCGGGTATGCGCAAGAAAGCCCGCGTCGACAACAATATCGAACAGATGTCCGTCGAAGACACGCTGCGCGCCATCCGCCTTGCGCAGATCGTCATCCTCGTCGTCGACGCCAACACGCCGCTGGAAAAACAGGATCTGCAGATCGCGGATCATGTTTTGAAAGAGGGCCGCGCGCTGATCCTCGCCGTCAACAAATGGGATATTGTCAAAGACCGCGAAGAATTGCGCGACAACGTACAATACCGCCTCGATACGGGACTGGCGCAGGTCAAGAAGCTGCCGTTCGTCACGATCTCCGCGAAAAACGCGCGCAACCTGAACCTGCTGATGGACCGCGTTCTGATCACCTACGGCATCTGGAACCGCCGCGTGAAAACGGCGAAGCTGAACCGCTGGCTTGCCGCGCGCGAAAGCCAAAACCCCGCGCCGCTCGTCGACGGACGCCCGAACCGCCTGAAATACAT
>CAKTCH010000212.1 GCA_934538895.1 uncultured Alphaproteobacteria bacterium | reverse complement strand
CCGCAGCACCTTGACCTCATACGCCTGGCCGCTCTCGTTATCCTGCGCGGGCATACGCTTCGTCAGCGCCGCCGCCGGGATGGTCAGCACGTCATCGGCCTCACCCAGCACGAAGAACATTTGCGTGCTCATGCTGGACATGAGCTGGCGGTCCTTGTTGTCGATATCGGCCAGCACGTTGTAAAGCACCACGTCATTGATTACTTCCGGAGTCGGCAATATCTGGCGCACGGTCGTGGTCCAGCGGCGTTGCTGCGAACCGAGCGTCGTGAAGTAAACGGGCATACCTTCCCGGAGTTTATTGATGTCGGCTTCGGCCACCTGCGCCTTCACGGTCATGGTATCCAAATTCGCCACCTGCACGATGGTCGGCGTGGTCTGGTTCGCGTTCAGCGTTTCGCCCTCGCGGGTTTCCAGCGTCACCACCGTGCCCACCATCGGCGCGAAGATTTTGGTGTAATTCAAATTGGCTTTATTACCCTCCAGCATCGATTGCTGTTTCTCGATCTGGGCGCCCAAGGATTGCAGCTGTGCTTCGGAAATCTTTACCGCCGTTTCGCTGTCGTCCGCCACTTCCTGGCTGATGGCTTTTTGTTGCGCGAGTTTCCGGTTGCGATCGAGATTGCGTCTGGCCTGCGTCAGCAGGGCCTCCTGCTCCGCTTTTTGCGCATTCAGGGTTTTCAGCTGCGCTTCGTCCCCGGCGACCTGCGCCTCATAAACTTCCGGATCGATGATCGCGATCGGGTCGCCCAGCTTAACGTTATCGCCGATATCGACGAACAGTTCCTGAATCTGGCCTGACACCTGCGCCCCTACATTCACGTATTCTTTCGGCTCCAGCTTGCCTTGCGCCGTGACCACTTCCTCGATATTGCCGCGCGTTACAGCGACCGGGCGGGCGGCCTGTTCCTGCGCATCCGGCTTCTTCATATAAGACCATGCGCTATATCCCCCGGCGCCGAGCGCCAGCAGCAGGATCAGGGTAAGGGTGATTTTCTTACGGGTTTTCAAGGGGTCTGCGTCTCCGGTTGGCGATGTCCTTTATACGGGCGGGGGCCGCCAAAACATTCGCAAAAAAACGATGGCAGGAAAAATGGCTCCTTAAGGGCCTCTGCCGTCACAATGGCGAATGCCCCGAAAACGCGGGTTTTTGTTATGCCCAAAGTCGATCTCATATTCTAAAGAGGCCTTCCCTCTTGTCAAGAATCCGGGCAAAGCCGCAGCAAAAACCCCGGCCCCTTATAAAAAGGGACCGGGGTGGAATTTCCCGCTCCGAAATAAATTATTTCATCGCCGGAGCAGCAGGGGCGGCGCAATACTGATTAACAAGCGACTCGCTATCGTTGGGAGTAAAGACAACGGCGCGGCCGCCAAACAACCCTTGTTCAAGCAGATAGCGGCCTTGGTGATTGAGCTTCTGCTGGCCCGCCCTATAGAAAGTCTTTAACAAGGCGATGGCGTCATCTGCAATCTCCTGATCGGACTCCTCGAAATTGACCATCAGGCACGAGCGGTCGGAGCCGACCAGCAGCTTCGGCACCCTGCCCGACTCCCGGTGCGGCACCATGGCAGTATCGGCGGCATTCATAAGGTGCACAAGTTTGGGGCCATCGGGTTCGTCCGTAGCATCGGCGTTATCAGAGGCGGGAGAATACTTGGCAATAAGACGACTTATGTTCTTCTGACGCACCTCCCAGGGTTGGGATCTGTTTTGCTGGTTCAGCGTGGCAAGATGGGGCATCGCGTTGAAGACCGCCATATTGCGTTCCGTAATTTTGAGCATATCCGTATCGTATTTATTCGTATCAGAAAGATCATATGCTAGTAGTCCGATAGCAAAACCTGCAAGGCCCGTAAAGAGCGGTGTAAGAAACGTGGACGGACTCTTCTTCAATTTCAATCTCCTTCTTAAGTTTTTCAGTAGTGGCGCCCTTTTATAGGAAAATTTTCACTCTGTCAATTTATTATGTTAAATAAATATTTGCCCTTTTAAATACTTTTATGTAACATGCGTGCATGACGATATCCCGGCTTTCCTCAGGCATCTGGCCTGTCAGCGCGATGAGCGCCCTTGATAACGACACGCGCCGTCGTGCCGGACATCAGGCGCAGGCAGATACGCCAAAGGCAGGCCCGCCCGTTCCCGATGAAACGGACGCCACGATCAGCGATGGGGCACGCGCCTTGCTGGCGGCGGAGCAAAACGGGGCGCGCATTACCTACGCCCCCGTTCATCCGGTGGTTGCCGCCTACAGCGCGTTTAAAAAATGACCATAAGAAAAAGGGTAAAGCTGTGAAGCTCTACCCTTTTTCTTATGCGTTTATGACGGGCCTCAGGCGGCGATATCGTCTTCCCATGCCTTCAACTGCTTTTCCACTTCGTCGCGAGCCAGGCCGTAATTTTTCTGGATTTTACCCGCCAGCTTTTCGCGGCTGCCGTTGATTTCGGCCAGATCGTCATCCGTGAGCTTGCCCCATTGCTGTTTGACAGCGCCTTTGATCTCGGCCCATTTGCCTTCGATGATATCCTTGTTCATAGCGGTCTCCTTCTCTTGGGTTGAAAACAATCAGTTGGATGCACGTTCTTTCATGGATTCAAGCTGTGCGGCCTGAGCGGCCGTCAGCTGGAATTCGGCGGCGCCATCGCCTTTGGCATTCAGCTTGACGTTCGAGAACGTCAGGGCCGCTTTCTTGCCGCCCATGCCCAGCGTTTTGTCGTAACCGATCACCAGCGCGTCGGCCTTGCCGTTGCGGAAAGTGATGTTATCGACGCTGGCGACTTTCTTGCCCTGCGCGTCCACCACGTTGGCGGACATCAGTTTGTCGACGCTATATCCGCCCGCCGGGATCGTGCGGACTTCTGCATTTTCGCGGTTATCCTGCTGATCGTAGGAGAAGCTGCGGGCATTCTTGATGGCCTCTTCCGTCAGCGGCATAAACACGTCGCCGTTGGCGTTCTGGCGCATTACCATCGTGTAATCGAAAGCCGCTTCTTTGCCGATACCGGGAATGCTCGTATCGGACACAACGGCCAGTGACGCCTTGCCGCTGGAATCGACGATAATATCGCGCAGCGTGCCCACGCGTTCGTTCGTCGCGTTATGAACCGGCTTGTTCAGCAGGCCGGTGGCCGTTGCAGACGCCGTGATCGTGGTATCGACGCCTTTCTGGCCATTGCCGAACAAAGTATATTCGACATTGTCGGCGGCGTTGGAAACTTTTTCCTTCGTTTCGTCAACGGCGTTCGAGACTTTTTCCTTTGTATTGCTCCAGGCGCGTTCCGCTTCCTTTTCCGTCAGAACCTGATCCGGGTCGGGCTGCATAC
>CAKTCH010000211.1 GCA_934538895.1 uncultured Alphaproteobacteria bacterium | reverse complement strand
GCCTTGTACTGGTTATAAACGGAAACCGACTGCATGGTCGGCTCCACCACCAGCAATGTCAGATCGAAGCGCGTAAACAGGCCGGAAGCGAACGCATCCGCACCGGCAGTCATATCGACGACCACGTATTCATCGCGCATATCCATCAGGTGATTGAGCAACAGCTCGACCGCCCCGGTTTTGGAATGATAGCAATGCGTGCCGATATCCCCGCCCTGAAAACCGCCGACCTGAAGGAAAAGCAAACCGTCCGTGCGGTAAGCGTAATGATCGAAAACCGGATTGGATTCCTTTAAGGAGAGCAAACGTGCGCCCGGCCCCGGCAAAGTGGTCTTGACGATATGGCTTTCTTCTATCGCGCGCGTTCCTCGCACGTAACGCTTCAGCACATCCTGACCCGACCCCAGCGCCGGCAGACTGTCCGCAGGCAGATCCAGCACTGCCGCCAATGTCTGGTTGATATCGGCATCTATCGCCAGAATCGTGCGGTCCTGCTGCATGAGAATCTGGATCAAAAGGCTGGCAATCGTCGTCTTGCCGCTGCCGCCCTTGCCTACGGTGGCTATACGCATGGTCAGGTCCATAATTGTTATAAAGTAACATCGTTATATTATAACAATTATTAGAAGTCTACCTGTATTTTTAGATTCGTTTCTTAGGCTTTTAAGGGTACAATTCTCCTATCCGCCCCGTGCCCCGCCTACATCCAGAGCCGCCCCCATGTCCGACACCGTAACCGACACCATGACCCATCCCCCCGCAGATCCAGAGTCCAGACTTTCCGAGCGCGATGTCATAAACTGGCTGCGCGACAACCCTGATTTCCTGAAGAAACACCCGGAACTGCTCGACCACATGACCGCCCCGAAAGAGAAGTTCGGTAAAGGCGTCGCCGACTTCCAGCATTACATGGTGCAAAGGCTGAAGGCCGACCGTGACGAGGTTCTGGAATCCGCGCGCGAGATCGTCGAGAACAGCCGCGCCAACATGAACAGCCAGACGCGCATCCACCGCGCCATCCTGATGCTGCTCGAAGCCCAGACTTTCGAGGCGTTCGTCAGCACCATCACGCTCGATTTCCCTTCCTTACTGGATATCGACATCGTCAGCCTGATCGTCGAAACCGACGGTCAGGTCGTACCGCAAATCCACATGCAGGGCGTGCGCGCCGTCCCGCCCGGCACCATCCACCTGCTGATGAAAGACAAACCCATCATGCTGGAAACGGATATTCAGGGTCTTGATGAAATCTATGGCGGCGGCGCCGGCCTCGTGAAATCGCAGGCGCTCATGAAACTGCATGTCGGCGAAGAAGCCCCTGCCGCCATGATCGCCTTCGGCAGCCGCGACCCCAAAGCGTTTGAGTCCACGCAAGGCACCGAACTGATCGCCTTCCTCGGCTGCGTTACCGAACGTCTGTTTCAGGCATGGCTTCATATATAGATACGCTCCTCAGCCTCTACCTTGTCATCCCGAGCGTACGCGAGGTATTTCATCTTGAAGCCAGGGGGAGATCCCTCGGGCTAGAAGCCCTCGGGATGACAAGTTGAGAACATGGTGGATGACAAAAACCGGAGAAACCATAATTTGAACACCGCCCCGGAACACCCCGACCGCATCGAAGATCAGGCGCTGCAAGGCTGCGCTGCCGATCTCGCCGATGCCGTCCTGAAATGGCGGCGCTGGCTCACGGCTGAAAAGAATATGTCGAAACACACCGTACGCGCCTATGGCGTCGATATCGGCCAGTTCATTACCTTTCTCACGCAACATCTGGGCCACGCCCCTTCCCTTAACGATATCGGCAATATAGATCTGCGCGATTTCCGGTCGTGGATGTCGCGCAAGGCCGTGGACGGTGCTGTCGCCGCCAGCCGCGCCCGCTCACTTTCGGGCGTGAAAAACTTCCTGCGCTGGCTCGATAAAAGCGGCATCGTCCATAACGCCGCCATCGGCAATGTGCGCACACCGAAAATACCGCGCAAACTCCCGCGACCGCTCTTCGAGAAACAGGCGATGGAGCTTGTGCATATACAGGCGCAGGACTGGATCGACCAGCGCGACCGCGCATTATTCACATTGCTCTATGGCTGTGGACTGCGTATCGACGAAGCCCTCGCGCTCGATATCAGGGATCTGCCGCGTGACGGTTATCTGCGCGTCATCGGCAAAGGCCGCAAAGAGCGGCAGGTGCCTGTGTTAAAGATCGTCGACAGCGCCCTCGATGCCTACCGCGCCCTGTGCCCCTTCGCCGAAACCCCCGACCGGCCACTATTCATGGGCGAACGCGGCAAGCGCCTGCGCCAGCAGATCGCCCAGAAATCCTTAAGGGAACTACGGAACGCCATGGACCTGCCGGAAACCGCCACCCCTCACGCGCTGCGCCACTCCTTCGCCACGCATTTACTGCAGAACGGCGCCAATCTGCGGGAAATTCAGGAACTTTTAGGCCACGCCAGCCTGAGTACGACACAACGTTATACCGACATCAACGCCGAGGAGATGATGAAAGTTTACCGCGCCGCACACCCGCGCAATAAGGCCTCGAAAGTGAACGTCTCTGAGAAATGAATGCCGTCGACGAAACCAAAGTCGCAGCCCACATTCTGGCTGAAGTGACCTTCAAGCCTCACAGCGCGGGGGGCCGGGCGGCGATACCCGTTGGCAGTGGCTACGCACCTTATCTTCGCTCCGGTTTGACCCATGAAGATTTAGCCGTGAGGATAAATGTTCCTTCGGGTACGCAGTTTGACCAAGCAATCAACATAACCATTGAATTGAGCTATTACCCAAAGCGCGACTACGGAGCCTTGGCGGAAGGTGTTCCCATCCAGCTTATGGAAGGGCCGAAAATTATAGCTGAGGGCATCTGCAAGTCACCGATTATCACCGGCTAAATCCTCACGCATGGCGAAACCGGTTCGACGGCGCTTTCCGGGAGGTGATCCTCAAATCATCACGGCACAAGGCAGGAACCAGCGGGATAGCGGCAAACGCCCGCGCCATTCGTTCTTCGCCATGCATTTACTGCAAAACAGGCTGATCTGCGGGAAATTCAGGAACTTTTAAGCAGCCCCAGCCTTGGTAAGATACAGTGTTTATGCCGGCATTAACGTAGCAAGGCATAGAAATTTGATCGATCTCTTTGTTTTATGTTAAAAATAATCACAAAAAAGATGACAAAAGCAGGGGTAATGAAAATGAACGAACTTCATAAAAAATTTCTGATAAGCACAGCAGGGCCTATTATAACCGGCATGGCATTGGCCACCGGCAATGCGGCAGACATAGATGCCACATTCAAAATCGGCGATTCCAAAACCATCACGATGCCAGGCCGGAACCAGCAGGAAGC
>CAKTCH010000210.1 GCA_934538895.1 uncultured Alphaproteobacteria bacterium | reverse complement strand
GTAGCCATATACATAAGAGGGCGTTTCATGAACCAGGCAGCAAAAAAAGTTTCTTTTCAGGGGTTTAAAGGGGCCAATTCGGATATGGCCAGCCGGTCGCTGGTGCCGGGGTGCGCCACCCTGCCGTGCCTGACCTTTGAAGAGGCTTTTCGCGCGGTACAAGAGGGGCAGGCCGATCTGGCCGTGATTCCGGTCGATAACAATCTCGCGGGGCGGGTGGCCGACGTCCACCACCTGATTCCGAAAAGCGGCCTGTCGATCATCGGTGAATATTTCATGCCGATCCGTTTTGCGCTGATGGGGGTCAGGGGGGCGCAAGTTTCCGATCTCCAGCATGTTTACAGCCACGTCCACGCCTTTCCGCAGTGCCGGGGGGTGGTGAAGCGGCTGGGGCTGCAAACCCATATCCATGCCGATACGGCAGGGGCTGCCGCCGACGTGGCGCAGTGGGGCCGGAAGGATACAGCCGCGCTGGCGCCGGCGCTGGCGGCGGAGATTTACGGGCTTGATATCCTTGAGGATAACGTGCAGGACACCGATGCCAATACCACGCGCTTCCTGCTGTTTTCGCCGGTGCATGACGTGCCCGCCTACGACCCTGACGCGCATGTCGTTACCAGCCTGATCTTCCGCGTGCGCAACATCCCGGCGGCGCTTTACAAGGCGATGGGCGGCTTCGCCACCAACGGCCTGAACATCGTGAAAATAGAATCTTACGTCGACGAGCTGTTTCAGGCGGCGCAGTTCTATTGCGAGGTCGAGGGGCATCCCGATGAACAGTTGATGCGGCTGGCGCTGAAGGAACTGGGTTTCTTCGCCGAGGAATACAAACTGCTGGGCACTTATAACGCCCATGAATTCCGCAAAAAACAAAGGCATTAGGGACTGGCCTAAAGCGATAAAACCTTGTAATGCTGTTTCAGGATTTAAGAGAGAAGTAAGGAGAAGTTTATGCCCTCACACGCCGAAATCGCCGCGCGCCTGCTGCGTGATGCCGCCACCTTCTTCCGCGCCGTCGGGGAGCAGAACGAAGCCCTGCGCGACCAGATGACCGAAAACGCCGATGTGTTCGAACAGGTCGCGACGCTGGTCGAAACGAATCCGACCGGTGAATTGCAGGACCCCGACGCCTAGGGTGCGGTCCCGTTAAGTTCTGAATCATTATCCCGGCAAAAACCCTGTCGTTCCCGGCTTGACCGGGGTTCCAGTGCCACAGGATTTAATGAGCCCGCAGCCTAGCTGACGGTGGCCATCGCGTAGCTCAGGATCAGCATGAGCGCCGCCACGGCAAAGGCGGCACAGCTTAGCCACGATGCCCGGCTTTTTTCCGTTTCATGCTCGAAGACGCACCATGTCTGGACGACATTGCGCTGCGCGCGGGAATCGTAGTAGCGCTGCTTGACCTCGATCTTGCTGAACTGGCCGGTATTGAACAGATTTTCGGCGTGGGTCGCGGCGGAGTCGGCCTGGGCGGCGCTGCCGCATTTTTGCCAGTGCGCGCGGGGGGAATCGTCGTTGCTGTAGGAATAAATATTATATTCGATATGGGTCAGCGGCGGGCACTCGTGGTGCGCCCATGAATCGGCGTGGTTGGTGCCGCTGTTTTTTCTGTTATGCGCGCTTTTGGTGGTCATAATACCTCCCTGATGCCTGTCCCCGCGGGGTCAGCTTGTTATTCGGCACTCTCACATACGCAATATGGATCTTCATCCGGCCGCCCCGATATCCGGCACCGCCGAATCAGGGGGAAGAGGGTTACTCATGATCTTAAGGAAAAGCCAAAAACCTTAATAAACGGTTAAATTTATGACTTGCGCCCGTGTTATCCCCCTGTGTCATGCGGAGATGACGCGGCGGGGCGGCAGCCTGTGGATATCCTTGTCTTTCCTGTCCATGCCCGGTACAATTTCCCTATCTCCCGGAGCCGTATTCCCGGCTTTTCATGTTCTATTTCCGACTATCTTCAGGATTCCGACTGCCATGGCCCGTTATTCCGCGACCGTTCGCAACAAGCGCAAAAAACAATCGACGCCGTTCCTGCCCGAAAGTTTGCAGGTTTTCATGGCCCGCCGCATGGTGGACGGCGTGTCGCTGGGGCTGGGGCTGATCGGCTTTGCCATGGTGCTGGCGCTGGTCAGTTACAACCATACCGATCCGTCATGGAATACGGCGCGTAACGATAGTTTTTCCGGCATTCATAACCTGATGGGCTTGCCGGGCGCCTATATCGCCGACCTGCTGTTGCAGACGATCGGGCTGGGCGGCCTTGTTTTCGGCATCGTGCTGATGGCGTGGAGCGTGCGTTTCTGGCGGCGCGATCCGGTCGGGCCTGTGTGGGCGCGCGTGGCGGCGGCGTTGTTTGCCAGCATCTGCATGGCGGCGGCGTTTGCGCGCATCCCGGCGGGCGACTGGCTGCTCAGCCCATGGCTGGGGGGCAGCGGCGGCGTGATGATCCTGACCGCGTTTACCGACCTGCTCAGTCCGCTGTTCGGTGGTGCCGTGCATACGATGGTGGCGGCGACGGCGGCGTTTGCAGGGCTCGCTGCGCTTCTTTACGCCTGCGCCGTGACGCGTGCGGAGATCTTCGGTTTTCTGGGCATGATCTGGGGGGCGGTTTGCGCCGTGTGTGCTTTCCTGACGGCGCAGGCAGCGGCTTTCCGCGACTGGGTCAGCCATTACAACGATCAGGATTACCGCCCGGTCCGGCAATCGCTGCGCAAGCCCGCGCCGCGGCCTAAGCGCGCGCCCGCGGTTTCTTCCGGCGACGAGGAAGAGGAGGAATACGAAGAAGATTCCGAAGAAGAATATGAAGATGAGGAAGAGGACGGCGAAGAAAGCCGGAGTGCCTTACGCGCGCGCAAGGCGAAAGTCGTGCCGCCGAAGAAACAGAAAGCCAAGGCCAAAACGCGGCAGCTCAGCCTGTCTCTCGATAGCGACGGTGAATGGGAGCTGCCGACGCTCGATTTGCTTACCGATCCGCCCGCCGCCGACAGCCGCGCCGAATCCGATCAGAGCGGCCTGCGCAAGAATGCCGATATGCTGCAAAACGTATTGAACGATTTTAACGTCGAGGGCGAGATCGTCAGCATCCATCCGGGCCCCGTGGTTACGCTTTACGAACTGGAACCGGCGCCGGGCGTGAAAACGTCGCGCGTGATCGGCCTCTCTGACGATATCGCCCGCAGCATGGCGGCGCTCTCAGTGCGTTCCGCCGTCATACCGGGGCGTAACGTCATCGGCATCGAACTGCCGAACCAGCGCCGCCAGACGGTGTGGCTGCGCCAGCTTCTCGAAACGGATGAAGTGATCGAAACCAAGGCCAACCTGCCGCTGATCCTCGGCAAGGATATCGGCGGCCAGCCGGTCG
>CAKTCH010000209.1 GCA_934538895.1 uncultured Alphaproteobacteria bacterium | reverse complement strand
ATAGATGCCGCTTTCCTCGATGACGAAATTGCTCTTGGACACGGTCAGGCGCACCGTCAGCAGCAGGCGGCCCGGGTCCGACGGATCGGCGGGAGAGGCGCTGTAAGCCAGATGGAACGGGCCTGTGCCGCGGCTTTGGGCGGTCGGCCAGCCCTGTTCGGACGTGGCGGCTTTCAGCGCGGCTTCAAAGCCGGGGATGCTCTTGCCGCTCATGCCCTCGAAGAAGGTCGGCTCGACCGGGTAGCCCAGACGGCCCTTGATGCGCGTGACCAGTTCGCGGGAGGCCGGGAGCCAGGCCATCGCCTCGGCGCTCAGGCCTTGCAGACCATCGGCACCGGCATAGCCATGCCCGCCCGCTGCGTGGCTGCCATCGGGGGGAAGCTCGCGCAGCTGCGCGTGTTTAACGCTGTCATTTTGCTCGAAGACGGAAGGTTCGGCCCCGGCAGGGCCTTTATAAGTGCCCTGCT
This sequence comes from uncultured Alphaproteobacteria bacterium, assembly GCA_934538895.1. Classification (GTDB taxonomy): domain Bacteria; phylum Pseudomonadota; class Alphaproteobacteria; order Micavibrionales; family Micavibrionaceae; genus Micavibrio_C. The sequence goes on along the minus strand of CAKTCH010000209.1, from coordinate 2,900 downwards.
GATATTTGTAGCCGGTGGGCATGGGGCCGGGTTCGATGGTGCCGGCGCAGGCCGTCAGCAGGAATGGTACAGCGAAAGCCGCAACATAAAGAGACTTCATTACGGATTTGAATGTCCTGTTTGACATCATCATGCACCAACCTGTCTAAGTGACCCGCCCTTGCAGCGGAAAATGCCGAAAAAAGCGCCCGCCGATTCAGGAGCCGAATCGGGCGAACGACAGCGTTGATGTTACCAAGTCTTCGCGCGGCGGTACAGGCCCGTTTTTGCGCAAAAGCACGGAAGGGGGCGCTTCAGCCCGTTTTCTGCATTTTCCGGATTGCCGACGTGGTGCTGTGCCCTTCATACACCGGCATGATCTCGAACGCGCCGCCATAAGCCAGGACGGTTTTAGCCTCGGGCAGGTCCTCGATCCTGTAATCGCCGCCCTTGAAGCAGATATCGGGGCGCAGCGCCTCGATCAGGCGCACGGGCTTGTCGTCGTCCGCCGGATCGGCGCCGAAGAAGACGACCATATCGACCGCGCCCAGCGCCGCCATGACGGCCCCCCGGGAAAGTTCTTCATGCACCGGACGGCCCGCGCCTTTCAGCCGCGTAATCGACGGGTCGGCATTAAGGCCGATCACGAGGCGGTCGCACCGTTCGCGGGCGCGGTCGAGATAATTCACATGGCCGTAGTGCAGGATGTCGAAGCAGCCATTGGTGAAGCCGACCGTTTCGCCCGCGTCTTTCCACGCATCGATCTGCGCGCGCGCGGCGGCCCAGTCATGGAATACGGGCGCGGCGCGGGTAGTATCGGCGTGCGTCGCCGCCGACAAGGCGGCCAGCAGTCCGGCGCGGGTAATCGGCGTCGTGCCGGGCCGGGCCACGATCACGCCTGCCGCTTCGTTGGCGAGCCGTGCCGCGTTGTCGATATGCAGGCCGGAAGCCAGCGCCGCCGCCAGCGTGGCGATCACGGTGTCGCCCGCACCGGCAACGTCCTGCACGGTGCGCGCGGTAGCGTCGAAAGATACGGGGGGCCGGTCTTTCGCGACGACGATCATGCCGTGTTCCGAACGTTTGGCGATGACGGTTTCAATGCCCGTTGTTTCAATGAGATGCCGTGCCGCCGCAACCACCTCGTTCTGCGTAGCCGCCGGCATAGCGGTCACTTCGCCCAGTTCCTTCGCGTTCGGCGTGATGATATCGGCCCCGCGATAGATCGTGAAATCACGGCCCTTGGGATCGACCAGCACGGGAATGTTCCGCGTTGCGGCCTGCGCGATCACGGCCTTCATGACAGCGGGCGTCAGCACGCCCTTGCCGTAGTCGGACATGATCACCGCCGCGCAATCCTTCAGCGCCGGGGCGATCCGCGCGATCAGGCGCGCTTCGTCAGCCGGCGTCAGGGGCGTCGCCTTCTCGTAATCCGCGCGCAGCAGGAGCTTTTGTTCCGGCCCCGCGACAAAGCGCATTTTCACCGTCGTCGGGCGGTCGGATACGGCGCTTATATATTGCGTGTCGGCCTGATAAGAGGCGAGCAGCGCTTTCAGGCTGTCCCCGGCGCGGTCGTCCGCCATGACGCCCAGCACGCGGGTGCGCGCCCCCAGACCCCCGAGATTGGCGACCACGCCGGCGGCGCCGCCCGGCGCCAGCGTTTCACGGGCCGCCGCCAGAACCGGCACGGGCGCGCCGGGCGCCGATTCAGGCGCGGCGCGATGCACATCGCCATGGATATAATGATCGAGCATCAGGTCGCCGATCACCATCACGGGCCGGGAATGAAGTGTTTTCAGCATATCTCTCAGATTTGTGTCCAAATATGCACGCCTTTAAGGGATTTTAAATTTATATGACCTTTTTAAGGCTAATTCATGATTCATCAACCTTTATAGTGTTTAATTAAGGGCATAAGTACAGAAACGCAACAATTATAAACATTGCGGAAATACGCGGACAACAAAGGGCTACAAAGCGTTTTCAGGGGTTTTCCGGTACGGTTTCCGAGGGGTTGGAATAATGAGTAAAGCGGGTGGAAAAACAGGGTGCCCCCAGGGCATCCTGGGTAAATTAAAAGTGTCGATGCAGCGCAACCGGCTGGGGGAACTGCTGGTCATGAACGGTCACCTGACCGACGGCGAACTGCATTACGCGCTGGCGCTTCAGCGCGCGCAGGGCCAAAATCTCGGCCAGATCCTGATCGACCGGAAAATGGTGTCGGCAGCGGCGCTGCGCGGCATCCTGATGCAGCAATGCGCCATTCGCCTGCTGGTCGGCTTTACCACCCTGACGATCGCCTTTGCCTGTCTGGGCTTCAAGCCGGTGAAAGCGGCGGGTATAAAAGACATTCCCGCGCAGATGACGCTGGCGGGTGCGGCGAACGCGGCTTTCGCCCCGCTGGGCACGGCCCCGGCCCTGTTCAGTTCCACCGAGAAACGTTCCGGCAATCTGGAGCCTTTCACGAAATGGACCAGCATGTTCGGCCGTTTTGAAAATACCGCCACCGGCGCGCATGGCCAGCGCATCATGAACGACTGGAAACGCGATCTGATGGCTTATCAGGGGCTGCCGCTGCGCGAGATGGCGGAACGCGTGAACACCCTGGTCAACAAGACCGCCTATATCGAGGATAACCAGAATTACGGCCAGAGCGATTACTGGGCCACGCCGATCGAATTCTTTACGCGCGGGGGCGATTGCGAGGATTTCGCCATCGCCAAATATGTTTCCCTGCGCGCCCTGGGCGTGCCCGAGAGCCGCCTGCGCATCGCCATCGTGCAGGATTTGCAGAAGAACATCCCCCACGCGGTGCTGATCGTTTATACCGAGGAAGGCGCGGTGGTGCTGGACAACCAGAACAAGCGCGTCCTGAACGTCAACAGCGTCGGCCATTATAAACCGATTTTCTCGATCAACCGGAC
>CAKTCH010000208.1 GCA_934538895.1 uncultured Alphaproteobacteria bacterium | reverse complement strand
GGCTCATGGCAAAGCACCTCCATGAGCTATTGAATCACATCAGAGGTTCATTGGGAATCTTTTGTCCACACGACCTAAGCTCTTTAATTAAATTAACTTCATCATCTTCACAAAATGTAGGGGAAAATCCATTACAATCAGGATATTTACGTAGAACTAATTGATCGTCATGAGGGAAATCTTCAAAGAAAAAATTAATCTCATCTAATGTTTGAGACTTAATGTCCTTTGTTTCATCAGACAGTCCCATAATCCAACCCTTCCCGGTTAAATGTTAATACACATATAAAACGCAACTTAGCTACATTGGAAAGATTATGTCAAGGTAAAAACCGTACTTAGCTCCTTAAATTCCCTCAGAAATCCGCCATATCTTTGACTTTTCGGTTATTTACAGGCATGATGGACCCGTCATGAGCGAAGCCCCGAAAAGACCGCGTAAACGTAAGCTTCAGGCCGTACCCAAGGGCCTGACCGCCACGCACCTTTCCCGTGCCTATAAAAAACGCCCGGTGTTGCGCGACGTCAGCCTGACCCTGCAGCGCGGCGAGGCCGTCGCCCTGCTCGGCCCCAACGGCGCGGGCAAGACCACTTGCTTTTATATCATCAGCGGCCTGATCGCGCCCGACTCCGGCTATATCCAGCTCGACGGGCAGGATATAACCGGCCTGCCCATGTATCGCCGCGCGCGTCTTGGAATCGGTTACCTGCCGCAGGAATCGTCGATCTTCCGCGGCCTCTCGGTCGAGGACAATATCCGCGCCGTCGCGCAGGCGCAGGATCTCAATCAGGAAGATCAGGAACAATTGCTCGAAGATTTGCTGGCGGAGTTTTCGGTAAGCCACCTGCGCCGCACCCCGGCGATCGCGCTGTCCGGCGGTGAACGCCGCCGCGTCGAAATCGCCCGCGCCCTCGCCAGCCGCCCGCAGTTCATCATGCTCGACGAACCGCTCGCGGGCGTGGACCCGATCGCGGTAGGCGAAATCCGCGCCCTCATCGGCTACCTGAAAACCAAGAATATCGGCGTGCTGATTACCGATCACAACGTCCGCGAAGCGCTGGGCATCGTCGACCGCGCCTATATCCTGCATGACGGCAAGGTACTGATGGAAGGCGCTCCCGACGATATCGTCGGCAACAACGACGTACGCAAGGTTTATCTCGGCGAAGGTTTTTCGCTGTAACGTCTCTAGGGTGCGGACCCATTATAATTGAGTCCAAGCCCTTAAAATCCAGCATTTTCGTCATTCCCCGCTTTATGCGGGGAATCTATTTATAAGCTCGTGAAAACATATTAAACGACATGCCGTAGGAACGATCCGTTATCCGGATTTATTTCTACGGGAGCAGTATTACGGCGCGTTTAAGCCATACCATCATAATCACCGATTCCCGCCTGTGCCATTCCATGGTACAATTTTTGCATGAGTTCGAATCTCACCCAGCGCCTTGATCTCAGGCAATCGCAAAACCTCGTCATGACCCCGCAACTGCAGCAGGCGATCAAGCTGTTGCAGATGAACAATGTCGAGCTGAACGAATTCGTCGAGGAAGAAATCGCCCAGAACCCGTTGCTGGAGAAGGCCGAACCCGAGGGCGGAGCGGGAGAACCCGCCGAAGCGCCTGTGGCTTCCGGCAATCAAGACAATGTCGGCGCGGAATTCGACAACGCCTGGACCGGCAACGAGGCCGAAAGCCGTGCCGAACCGTCCGCGGGCAGCGATTTCGACGCCGGTACCGCCAGCATCGGCAGCGGCGGCAGCCGTTCGTTCGAGGACGGCGAAATGTCGCTTGAGAACACGCTGTCGCGGCAGGTCACATTGCGCGAGCATTTGCATGAACAGATGCTGATGGCCTTCGACGACCCGAAAGAACGCATGATCGGCGGCCTGATGATCGAAATGCTGGACGAAGCAGGATATCTGCGGCTCGATCTCGGTGTGCTGGCGGAACGGCTGGGCGCGCACAAGGAACAGGTCGCCGATATTCTCGACCGCCTGCAACAGTTCGACCCGCCGGGCATTTTCGCGGGATCTCTGGCCGAATGCCTTTCGCTGCAACTGGACGAACAGGGCAAGCTGGACGCGCCGATGGAAACATTGCTGCAAAACCTGCCCCTGCTGGCCGCGCATGATTACGACACGCTGTGCAAGGTATGCGGCGTCAACCAGACCTATCTGATGGATATGGTCGATGAGATCAGACATTTGAATCCGCGCCCCGCCAGCGCGTTCGAGCATTTAATCGTCCAGACCATCGTGCCGGACGTGGTGATGAAGGCGATCCCGAAATCCGAGGGCGGCGGCTGGCGTGTCGAACTGAACAGCGATACCTTGCCGCGCGTGCTGGTCAATCAGGAATATTTCACGGAAGTTTCAGGCCGCGCCACCGACAAGAAATCACGAGAATATCTGAACGAACAGCTGAACTCCGCCAACTGGCTGATCCGCGCACTCGACCAGCGCGCCAGAACCATCCTGAAAGTCGCCAGCGAAATTATAGAATTGCAGGAACCTTTCTTCCTCTACGGCATTGAATTCCTGCAGCCCTTGACGCTGAAAGATATCGCCGGGAAGATCGACATGCACGAAAGCACCGTCAGCCGTGTGACGAGCAATAAATATATCGGCACACCACGCGGTCTGTTCGAACTGAAATATTTCTTCTCGACCGCCATCACCAGCGCCGATGGCTCCGTCCATAGCGCCGAAGCGATTCGCATGAAGATCAAGACGCTGATCGACGAAGAGAAAGCCGACGCCGTATTGTCGGACGACGCGATCGTCGAGATTCTGCAAAAGGATAATATCGATCTGGCGCGCCGCACCGTCGCCAAATACCGTGAATCGATGAATATCCCTTCGTCCGTCCAGCGCCGCCGCATGAAAAAGAGCCAGGGCGCGCGCTAACGCTGGAAATTAACTTTTATGGGCTTAAATCAATGATGTAGCGTCCTCATTATTCCTTAATGATTTGACAATACTCTTAAGCCTAAGATGGAAAAAGGAGGGACATTGCCAAAGAAACATAATCCTTCGGAACATCCGCTTATATCAAGATTCCCTGCAACGAAAAAATGGAAGTGACTGCCATGCAAACTACCGTACAAGGTAAACAGATAAGCGTGGGCGACGCCCTGCGCACTTATGTAACCGAAAAGCTGGAGGAGATGAGCAGCAAGTATTTCAACCAGGACGCCGATGCGACCGTGACGTTCTCGAAAATAGGCCATGGCCATGGCCTGATCCGTGCGCAAATCTCCGTGCGTATCGGCAGCCAGATCATGGTTGTCGCCGATGCCGAGGAAGCCGACGCCTATCTCTCTTTCGATACCGCCGCTGGAAAAGCCGCGAAACAATTGCGGCGTTACAAGCGCCG
>CAKTCH010000207.1 GCA_934538895.1 uncultured Alphaproteobacteria bacterium | reverse complement strand
GGCTACACTGCCAAAGGCAAGAAGCAATATCGGTATTATATCAGTCAGAATTTGATCCAGATGCGGGATCATCCTGATGGACTCCTTGGGAGGCTTCCAGCGCATGAAATTGAAGTAACGGTTGAAAGTGTCTTGCGGCACAGTTTATGCAGCAGGTCCAGTGTCGTAGAGTTGCTAGGGATCTGTCCGGATCGTGATTTTGAAAGTGCTCAGAAGATTGTTGAGGGGCAAGCGCTGCTCCAGATGTCACGAATTGTTCAAGGCATCATCCAGCGTATTACTGTTCGATCCGAAAGCCTTGAGATCGAGGTGAATGTGCAAGAACTCTGCGTCACACTTTCTCAGGCCACCGAAACAAAAATCAGCTCGCCAAAAGAAACAGCCCTTATCGTCGGTGCTTACAATACACGGCGGGCCAAGAAAGGCGCGCTGGTCATAGAACCTGAAAAACCTGATCGGGATATTTTTGATCTACCGCCCGACCAGCTTAAGAAACTGGTGCAGGGTTTCATCTGGCGGGATGAGCATTTTCAGGGTCTTACCATACGACAAATCGCCGAACGTGAAGGTCTCTCAGACTCTCATGTAGGCAAGCAGATCTTTGCCACATTCGAACTTGGCCAAATGGCCGCCTGATAAATCCGTCGAACAGAAAATTGGACTTCAGAGAAAACCGGGGAGAATGCCCCGGTTTTTTAAATTCTCAGAGTTCGACGGAAGCTTAGCCGCTCGAAAAGAGCGCGGAACTGCGGGATATTTGGGGGATAATTCTCACCGTTCGGGAAACCGGTGACTAGATGGCTGGGGCGGCTGGATTCGAACCAACGAATGGCGGTACCAAAAACCGCTGCCTTACCGCTTGGCGACGCCCCAATAGCCTTGGGAAATGTTCGGGATGGGTCCTGAACCGGGTGGCAAGCTATCCAAGATAACCGGGAAAATCAAGGGGAAAGCCGCCTCCGGCTGCGCTTTTTGCAAAAAAGCTGGAAACGGGCTGGAAAAACTTAAGCTCCGGCTTCCTGGTTTCGGGCGCCTGTCTTTACGGGCACTTATTATATATGTGGGTCTTTTGGGGAAAATCCTTGGCCCGGCGGCGGCTCCGCCGCTATAATGCTGGTCATAATCCGAAAACTATCGGGCCGCTTTGACGGCCTCGGGAGACTGGCGTGTCAGGCAAAGACGTCCGCGAATTTTTATATACGAACATGCGCGCCCAACGCCGTTATGAAACCGACGACGAGAGCGGTTCGCGCGCGGCATCCTCTTTTACCGACGATCAGCGCGACGATCGCGTGCTGCTGCTGCTCGGGCAGCTGGGCGAGCGCCTGATCCGCAGCGAGCGCGAACGGCTGGAGATGAAGGAAACGGTGGGCCGTTATGCCGACCTGATCACCGCGCTGGAAGCCAAGGTCGATCGTCAGGCCACCGTCGAAGCGGAGATGCGCGCGCGTCAGGAAAAGATCGAGCGCGATTACGCCGGTCAGATGCAGAAGATGCAAAAAGCCCTCGTGCTGGCCGAACGCATAGAAGAAACGATCAACCAGCAAAACCGCCTGTCCCGCCGCATGGAGCAGATCACGCAGGACAAGGCCCGCATGTTGCGCAAGCTGGAACGCATCGAGGAAGCGGTCGTCGAAACGCAAAGCGCGCTCAATGCCAAATCTCTGGTGCTGGTCGGCGATAAGAACCGCGCCGTCAAAGACCCCGGTGCGCATATCCCCCGCCCCGCCAACCAGAATGAAGGCCTGTGGGGCCCTACGCTGGCGCGGCGCCTGATATCGACCGCCGCGGTGTTCGCCCTGATTGCGGGCTTGAGCTGGGGCGTCTATCAATCCATACCGGCGTCGCGCTTTCACACGGAACAGGCCTCGACTGACAGCAACACGGAAAATCTGCTGGCGGCCGCGCCTTACACGGCAGAGGACCTTCCCGACCTGCCAACGCAAGCCCACGCGCCGGATGTGCCTTTCACGGCGGAAGACGCGCCGGTTGAAGAAGCCCTGGCGACGGCGGACGACGTCATAGAACAGCCCGCCGCTGAGGAACCTGCCGCGCAAATCGCGGAGACGGCGGCCATGCCCGCCGATACCGGCACGGATATATTAAGCAAGAGCGACGACGAACTGGTGGCGATGCTGAACGACGATCCCGACGCGCTGGCCGCCGCCCTCAACAATATCGTGCCGGGTGCGGCGGGTTTACCGCAAGCCATGAACGAAGCGCCGCCCGCACCGGCCCCCACGGCCAGCGCCGCCCCGGCAGCACCCAGGCCGGAAGCCGCCGACCCGGCCATCGCCGATTTCATCAAGGCGCAGACGGACTCCCGCCCGTTGAAAGACCGCATCCCGCCGGATACCGCCCTGCCCTCGCAGATCAAGACGGTGGAGGCGCGGGCGTTCGACGGTATTCCGGAAGCCCAGCATGATCTGGCCGCGCTTTATACGGCGGGCCAGGGCGGCGTCAAGGCCGATTTCAGCCGCGCCGCGCAATGGTTCGAGGAAGCCGCCATCAACGGCGTGGCCAATGCGCGCTATAATCTCGGCGTCCTTTACCATCAGGGGCTGGGCGTCACGCAGGATACCGGCAAGGCCCTGAACTGGTACAAGGCCGCGGCGGCGCAGAACCATCCGGAAGCGCAGTATAATCTCGGCATCGCCTATATCGAGGGCGTGGGCACGCATTACGACCCGGCCAGGGCCGCCGCCAATTTCGAGAGCGCCGCGCGCGCCGGCATCATGGAAGCGGCCTACAATCTCGGCCTGATCCATGAAAACGGCCTGCTCGGCGCACCGCGCGTCGAAGACGCGATTTACTGGTACAGCCGCGCCGCCGAGAACGGCAGCCCCGAAGGCAAGGCCGCCCTCAACCAGCTTGCCCGCAACATGGGTTATAGCGAAGCACGCGTGAAAGAAATCTATAACAGCCGCAAGGCCGCGATCGAGGGACAGGCGGCAAAACCGCAAGCGGCCAGCGCCGTGCCCGCCGCGATGGTGCCGGCTTCCGCGCCCGCCGCTCAGCAGCCACGCGCCCGGGACACGGGCATTCCCGTGCTGCCGCTGGATGACGAGGCCTCTTACCGCCCCCCCGCGACGGAGCAACCCGTGCATCAGATCGTGCAGGTAAGAAAGCGCCCTTCGGCTACCACGGCGGATTCCAGCGTCATCGCGCAGATTCAGGAGCAGTTGATGAATAACGGCCTGTATCCCGGCCCGGCTGACGGCGTTTACACCGATGTAATGGCGGATTCCATCCGTTCCTACCAGCGCCAGCACGCGCTGGCCGCCGACGGCCATGCCAGCGAAACCCTGCTGGTGCATATGCTGTCGCAGGAAATGGGATCGCGGGAATAACGCCCCCGCCCTTCTGTCTGTAATCTTGCGG
>CAKTCH010000206.1 GCA_934538895.1 uncultured Alphaproteobacteria bacterium | reverse complement strand
GGATATTGCTGGAAAAAAACATCATCCGCCCTTTCACCGGGCAGTTGCAGCCCTATATCTATGAACCGTTGCAGGATGCCGTGCTGATCGCTGCCAAGATACGCGATAAGATGGGGAAATCTGTCTGAAAACAAGAGCTTGGGGGCTTTACGGTTCGCTTTCTGCACATTAAAAGTAGGTTGTTAACACATTGGAATTGCTATCATCCCCGCGCAGGCGGGGATTTAGACCATACGGCGCCAGCCCGTATGGCCCCGCGAGGGATTAAGGAACGGAGAACATGAGTAAAGACAAAGACATCCGGACGAAAGTCCTGATTATAGGTTCCGGCCCCGCCGGGTATACAGCCGCCATTTACGCGGCACGCGCGAACCTGAAGCCGGTTCAGGTCGTGGGTTTGCAGCCGGGCGGGCAACTGACCATCACCACGGACGTCGAGAATTATCCCGGCTTCGCCGAGATGATTCAGGGCCCATGGCTGATGGAGCAGATGAAAGCGCAGGCCGAGCATGTCGGTACAGAGACTGTGCACGATACCATCATTGATATCGATTTCAGCAAACGCCCTTATGTCGCCAAGGGCGACTCGGGCGCTACGTACACGGCGGACACCGTCATCATATGCACAGGCGCGAAGGCGCGCTGGCTGGGGCTGCCGGAGGAAAAATCGTTCATGGGTATCGGCGTATCCGCCTGTGCCACCTGTGACGGATTCTTTTACCGCGGTAAGGAAGTCGCCATCGTCGGCGGCGGCAACAGCGCGGTTGAGGAAGCCCTGTTCCTGACCAATTTCTGCAGCAAGGTCACGCTGATCCACCGCCGCGATTCACTCAAGGCGGAGAAGATCGCGCAGGACCGGCTGTTTAAAAATCCGAAAGTCGAAGTGATCTGGGATTCCGCCGTCGAGGAAATTCTCGGGAATCCGCAGGGACAGGATAATCCCGGCGTGGCGGGCCTGCGCCTGAAAAACGTCAAGACAGGCGAAACATCTACCCTGCCCGTGCACGGCCTGTTCGTCGCCATCGGCCACGATCCGGCGACGGAAATTTTCAAAGGCAAAGTGAAAATGGACGATCACGGTTATATCCTGACCGCGCCTGATTCAACAGCCACGAATATTCCCGGCGTATTCGCCGCTGGCGATGTAAAGGACAAAATCTATCGTCAGGCCATTACGGCTGCCGGTATGGGCTGCATGGCGGCGCTGGAGGCCGATCGCTTCATTGCAACGGAAGAAACAGCGCATGTAGCGGCGGCTGAGTAACAAGCCGTATAGTCATACGAAATGAATAATTTCATATAATCTTATGCACTCTGAATTGCCTGGCCTGCGGCTTGTTGTGGCGGTATTCGGAATAAATTTTTGGCAAGGGCATCAAAATGGATTGGGATAAACTGCGTATCTTTCATGCTGTGGCAGAAGCAGGCAGTTTTACCCATGCCGGAGATGCCCTGAATTTGAGTCAGTCCGCGATTTCGCGGCAAATCAGCACGCTGGAAGAATCCCTCGGCGTTACCCTTTTCCATCGCCATGCGCGGGGTCTGCTGCTGACCGAACAGGGCGAGCTTTTGCAAAAAACGGCGAAGGAGATTTTTGGCAAGCTGGCCATGATCGAAGGACAGCTGCTTGATTCCAGGCAGCTGCCGGAAGGCCCCTTGCGCATCACCACGACGGAATTTATCGGCGCAAGCTGGCTGGCGCCGCGCCTTACCGACCTGCGCAACGAACATCCCGACATACAGCTGACCTTACTGATGGACGACCGCGTGCTGAATTTGTCGATGCGCGAGGCCGATGCCGCCATTCGTCTTTACAAGCCGGAACAGCCGGATCTGATCCAGCGCCATCTGGCGACCATTCAGTTCCATATCTTCGGCAGTCGCGCTTATTTCGAAAAGCATCCTCACCCGCAGGAACCGAAAGATCTGCGCGATCATACGCTGATCGGCTATCCGGAAAGCGCCCCGCAACCGTTCATGGACTCCAACTGGCTGTTCCGCGTCGCCGGGGTGGACCCGCAGGAGCAGAACAACCTGATTATGATGAACTCGCTCTACGCGATTCAGGAGGCCGTGCAGGGCGGCGCGGGGCTGGGTCTGCTGATTGGCTTCATGGCCGCGAATCTGGGGCTGGAAAGCGTCCTGCCGGAATTACAGCCGGTTAGCGTGGATATGTATTTCGTCTATCCGGAGGAGCGCCGCCATTCGCAGCGGCTTGCCATATTCCGGGATTTTCTGCTGAAGCATGTCGGTAAAACGCAATTCTGATAGGGACCGGAAAATAAAATCAGTACAGCGCGCCTTAAAAAAGGGCCGTCACAGGCCCTTTTTATATGGTCAGATACATTACAATCACTTGATACGTATAGATATTATCAACATTTTGATACGATCGGTATTAGATATACTGTTTCCGCATAGCTGCGCTGCATAATTACCGCTGGCTGAGTGAACTCCTCCCGGTATATAAACCCGCCATCGACGTTCCGATGTCGATTGGGGTCCTTCGGGATCCTACGTCTCCCAGACGTGAAACCTCCCTGTTCAACTCGCCGGGTCATATGACCCGGTTTTTTTTGCCTTTTTGGTAAAATTCCGAAGTTTCGGGGGGCTCTGCTGCGGCGCAAGCTGACTTTCTCTCCTATATCCCGTATAATTACCAATGAATACAAATACTTCCAGTAATGTGGGTATAATGAGTCACGCCACGCCTTCAGCTTCACAGAAAACGACCATCGCTCTGTTTACATATGGCGGCGGGATGCGTGGCTTGATTCCTGCCCATATCATGAGCCGCATTGAAGATACGACCGGGCTGCGGATGGCCGATATGGTCGATATTTTTACCGGCCCCTCCACCGGCTCGATCCTGAACGCCGCGCTGACGCTGCGCCATGCCGAACATACCAGCAGCCCCCGCTTCCGCGCGCGGCACATGGTGAAGTTTTATGAGCGCGAAGGACACAAGATTTTCCCCGCCGACCGTTTTCGTGAATTTCGCGGCATCGTGCATGACTTCAACAACCGCACGCTAAGGCTAAACCAGCTCAATGCCCTGTTCCGGCATGGGCATTACGACCCCGCGAACCTCGGGCGGGCGCTTAAGGCGCTATATGGCGACGCGCGGCTTTCGGATTCCCTGCGCACGCTGGTCATCCCGACCTATAACCTTGACGGCGAGCAACTGAAGCTGCTGGAAACCAAGGAGATCGACGGCGACAATGAATGGGTGGCGCGCGGGCGTGCCTCTGTCACCGATTACGGCGGCCATGCGCTGTGGCTCAGCAATATCCGCCATATGCCGCATATCGGCCCCAGCCTGCGCACGCCCGACGTCAGCATGTATGACGCGGTCATGGCCAGCACGGCGGCCCCCACCTACTTCCCATGCCATCATTTCAAGGCGCGCTATCC
>CAKTCH010000205.1 GCA_934538895.1 uncultured Alphaproteobacteria bacterium | reverse complement strand
TTTTCTCGATCTGCGTACGCAGGCTATCGCGCTCCTTCTCGACGGAGCTCAGTTGTGCTTCGACCGAACGAAGCTGCGCGACGGAGATAGAACCCTCAGCTGGTACGACAGGGGCCGCGGAAGCGGAAGCCTGCGCACTCGTCAGGTCGGATTGCAATTTGGAATTTTGCGCGGCCAGTTCATCGATACGGGATTGCATCCGGTTGATGACGCCTTCATCGGCAGCCATCTTGCCGCCATCAGCCTTGGCCTGATCGGCCTGCATCTCCAATTGGACCATCGCCGTTTTCTGTGCGGCGATATCGGCCTTCAGGCGGGCATTCTCGTCGCGCAATGCAGAAAGCGCGGCGCCTTGGCGGGGATCCGCCGGTACACAGGACGGCACATCCGCTTTGGGTGCCGCACCCGTTTTGGGCGTCATGCTGCGCGCATCGGCAAGCTGGTATTTCAGATCGCCGTTTTCCTTCTCCAGCAGCTTCAGCTTCTCCATTACTTCGGAAACCTGGCTGCTGCCCGCGCTTTCGCGCATGAAGCGGTCTTCATATTCGCGGCGCTCGCGCTCCAGCGCATTTTTCAGGCGGAGATTTTCCTCACGCAGCGATTCCATTTCACTGCCGCCCGCCGATAAAACAACCGCCGCGGGCGGATTCGCCACTACCCTGCTCGTAACCGGCGCGGCAAGGATATCGTCAGCGGCGCGGCGCACGACAGTTTCATCGGCCTGCGCCGTTTGAGCAGGTTTGGACACGCCGCCCGCCGCAGGCTCGACGATGCTGCCGACGCAGCCGCTGAGATCCTGATCGCCCTTGGCCATATCGGGCACATTATATTCAAACTGCAGCCCCGCCACGTCGGCGTTCAAAACACCGGACTGGCTGAGAGCCTGATGGAACTTCGGGTCCTGCCCCAGGCGGATCACCATCGCCTTGTCAGATACCGGCGTCACGTCGAACGCACGCTTCTCGTTCGCGCCCGCAGTGAGCGTCACATAATAACTTTGACCTTTCGCCAGCGTCTTGGGCTGGAAATCCAGCGCCACGGATGTTTCATCCTGGGCATTACGCGCGAATGTCAGAATCACGTTATTGCCGAAACGGCGCGCCATGGTGCAATAAGGAACTTTCCCCGCCCCCTTGGCCGCCATCCGTGTAACCGCCCAGTCGCCCTGCGGATTGTATGTCACTTTGGGCGCTGTCTGCGACCACGAGGCCGAAGACATAAGGGCGACGCTGCCGCACATAACGGTGGAAAGGAGAAGGTGGCGAATACGCATGATTTATGCTCCGGAATGAATGTCTTTTAGTCCCTGTTTTCGCCCGCGACGCAGGCCCACAAAAATAAGCGAATCCGGGCATTAAACCCATGACGCGCAAAGAATACACGCCCTCTTCTGGAAAGCAAAGGGCGTTCTGGAGATGTCAACAGCTGAATGGGGATCAGGGCGCGACGACCGGTGCATAGCTGCCCGCGCCCGGAGAAGGCAAAGGCGGGCTATCTAATTCAATTACAAGGACTTTTTGCTTCATCACCGGATCGATATAAGTTTTACCCACCGGGCGTTTCTGTCCGGCGGGAAACTGGGCCAGAACGGCCTCGACCGCAGCCTCGAAAGTCCCTTGCATCGCCAATGATTCCGGAATGCTGAATCCCTGCCCCGCATTCCAGATCAGCCGCACCTGCGCGCTGCGCGCCCAGACATCAAAAATACTTTGCAGGTTCGCGCCTTTCATCGCCCGCCAGCGCATTTGCTGTCCTTCCCCCGCAACGGCGGGCGCCGCCCCCGCATTCAGGATATCACGCGGCTTTACATCCTGCTGTGGCGGTGTCGGCGGCGCGGCAGGGCGCGGCGGCGGCGCCTCTTCCGGCGGCACATCGGATGCCTTTGAAACGACCGCTTCTGAAACGACGGCTTCCGCTTTCTCTATGGACGGCGCGGGCATGGCGGGCACAGGCGGCAGGGCATTGCCTTTAATTTCGCCCAGCAGCTGATCGACCTTTTGCGCCGCCTCCTGATCCGGTTTACGGATACCTGTAGCTTCCACGGATGGCGCAGGTACAGCAGCAGGTGCTGGCTTGTAACAATTTTCTAGACGCTTAAGCCCCTGCGGCACGCCCAGAAGCGAGAATTCCATGACGCTATCGCCAAGCTGAACACCCATGCTTTGCCTGTTCTTCAAGGATTTGTAAAAATCCCTGCCCGGTTCCGTGCCAACGACGACCGTATCTTCGCTGAAAGCCTGCGCGGGCAAGGCGATAGGCGCCGCGCCTTCAAAAGTGATGGTCATCAGGTAGCTTTGATCCGCCGCGAAAGCCGCTGTTCCGACATTGAGCGCCAAAGCCAGGATTTCTTCACCGCCGCCCGAAAAGCGCAGCTCCATATTGTTGTTGAATTTATTGACCATGACGCAAGGCACTCCATCCGCCCCGGCTTCTGAATCAGCAGTCAGCGTGGCAGGCCCCACCAGCCACGCCCCCGCGGGCACCAATAAATCGGCGATATCCGCCGCCTGATCGTCCTGCGCCCGTACCGGCGCCGGCAGCACCGCCATGGAAGCCAGAAGCAGGAGCGTCAGCAGCCGTTTCATTCAGCCCGCCCCCTGCCGCTTCTCTTCCGCCTGCTCGACGCCATGGGCGAGATAGGATTCGAGAAACCCGTCTATATCCCCGTCCAGTACGCGGAAGGCATCGGTATTTTCAAATCCGGTGCGGGCATCCTTCACCATCTGGTAAGGTTGCAGCACATAGGAGCGGATCTGATGCCCCCAGCCGATATCGGTTTTTTCGCCGTGCGCGGCGGCCTTCTCGGATTCTCGCTTCTGCACTTCCATTTCATAGAGGCGCGCTTTCAACATCGCCATGGCGGTGGCGCGGTTCTGGTGCTGCGAGCGCTCGTTCTGGCAAGCCACGATCACGCCCGAGGGAATATGCGTCAGGCGCACAGCGGAATCGGTCGTATTCACATGCTGGCCACCCGCGCCGCTGGAGCGGTAGGTATCCAACTTGATATCCCGTTCCAGCACTTCGATTTCGATGGTGTCGTCGATCACGGGAGAAACGGATACCGAAGCGAAGCTGGTATGACGGCGCGCGTTCGAGTCGTAAGGCGAAATGCGCACCAGACGATGCACGCCGTTTTCCGACTTCAGCCAGCCATAGCCCTTGTCACCTTCGATCTTGATCGTCGCGGATTTGATGCCCGCTTCTTCACCATCGCTGCGATCCAGAACGGTGACCTTGTAATCTTTTTTCTCGGCCCAGCGCACATACATGCGCAGCAGCATCTCGCCCCAGTCCTGCGCCTCGGTGCCGCCGGACCCGGCATGAACTTCGAGGAAAGCACTGCAATTATCGGCCTCGCCGGAGAGCAGGCTTTCCAGTTGCAGTTTTTCGACGCGAAGCCTGAGTTCATGCAGGGAAG
>CAKTCH010000204.1 GCA_934538895.1 uncultured Alphaproteobacteria bacterium | reverse complement strand
GGCCCTTGGAGAAGACCAGGCGGTCAAGGCTGTGCTTGATCTGGCCCAGCTCGCCGCGCCGGATGACGCCCGGCAGATCGTCGATGTCGTTGTATAGTTTCTCGTGCAGTTCCGCCGCGACGATATGCGAGAGCGTGTTGGTCGCGATAAAGCCAAAGCGTCCCGTGAACCAGTCGGGGTTTTGCAGCGGACCTTCGGCCAGCGTTTTCGGCTCCACGCCCAGCAGCTCCTTGCTCTCGGCGCGCCAGCGTTCGGGCAGGTCGCGCACATCGAGCGTGCCGTTGATAAGGTCGCGCTCGATGCGGAAGCGCAAGATGTCGTGGAATATTTTTGATAGCTCGTCCGCCTCGTCGCGCACCGGCGTGGTGCGGATGATCTTGCGCAGGCGATAGAGATTTTCCGTCTCGAAGCTCGCATTGCGGAACGAACGGAAGACGCCTTCCGCGCGCACGGCGATGAAATCGAAGAATTGCGGCGTGCGGCCGATGATGGTCTCGTACAGTGTGCTGATCGCAATGCTCATCATGCTGCCCAGCTCCTGTCCGACGGGCTGGGTCTTCCAGTTTTGCGGCAGGTTTTGGATGTATAGCGCTTTGGCGCCCTGATAGAGCGTGTCTTCGAGCGAATCGAGGAAGCTCGTCCTGTCCGAACAGCGCACGAGAACGCGCACGTCGTCCGGCGTTCCGCCCGCCATGGGGGCAAGGTTGGATACGGAAAGCGTGCCGCGGTTGAAATCGAAGCCCATCATCTGCAAGACGGTCTGGTTCAGCCACATCTGGTCGCCGCGCGAAAAGTTGCCTTCCAGTTCTATGGGGGGCGCCTGATTTTCCTGTTTACGCAACGCCTTCGCGTGCAGGTCCTTGAGCGCAGGCAGGAGCGTGTCATAGAGGCTGGCGACCTGCGCGTCGCTGATATCGCTTGCATAGCCGATCAAAAGCGATTCATAGGGGGTTTGCGTATCGAATTTTTTCTGCTTGAGGTCGGCGATTTTGCGGTAGAGATCGACCGTTTGCTGTAGGCCCGGCACGACATCCTGCCATTTTGATTGCTTGAGCGCTTGCGCATGACGCTTGCGCCCTTCGTTGGCGATCATGACGGAAACGCTGTAGAGGTCGGGCGGCAGGGCGGATAGGTGCGCGTGGATGCGCTCCATCTCGCGCAGGTTGGCGCGGTCCCAGTCGCTCCAGCCGTCCTTGTCCGTTTCGGCGGCGCGGCGGACTTTTTCCAGAAGGCCTGTCACGGCGCTGGTCGTGGTTTCGGCGTAGATGCGCTTGGTCAGCGAGGTAATGTCGTTCAGCCTGCGCTGCAGGCCGCCGGCGGGCATCGACGTCATCATGTCCATTGCCAGCGTGTTGCGGATGGAAAACAGCGTATTCAGGTTGGAAAAATAATATTTTAGGTCGTTATACCCGACAGCCGGCTCACCCACGGCCTCAAGTCTGATGTTGTCGCTCATGTGCGCGGATCCCTTCATGGAGATGTCCTCCCGTAAAAGAATAGATTGGCTGATCTGGGTTAAAAATGATTTAATTTTTGGCAGGTATGATAGAATACGCTGAAACATGTTTTGGAAAAAACCGCCCACCAACGATAAGCCTGCCGCCGGCAAGCCTTCCCGCGCCGAACTGATCGCGCAGGCGAAAGCCGCCGTGGCCAGCGCCAAGCAGGAACTGGGCGAGGAGACGATCGCCAAGATGAAAGCCGTCATGCTGGCGCAGCAGCAACTGCAACAGCAAAAAAAGGCGCCCGCGCAAGCGGCGCCCACCTCTGCGGACGTCAGCCCGGCGGAGCGTGCGCGCGAACTGATAAAACATATGGATAAAGCCAAACTCGCGGATTATATCCGCGCGACATCGAGAGAGGATGACTGAGCATGCCCGTTTATAAAGCGCCCATCGAGAACATTAAATTCGTGCTGCATGACGTGCTGGACGCGGGGGGCCTTGCGCGCGAGATTCCGAAATTTGCGGATGCGACGCCGGAGCTGATCGACCAGATCATCGAGGAAGGCGCGAAAATGTGTGAGGAGGTCCTCTTTCCGCTCAACCAGCCGGGCGACAAGGAAGGGTGCCATTACGAGAACGGCGCAGTGCGCACGCCCGAAGGATTTAAAGAAGCCTATAAAATGTTCGCCGAATCCGGCTGGTGCGGCGTGTCGGCCTCGCCCGATTTCGGCGGCATGGGATTACCCGCGCTGGTGAACACGGTGATGCAGGAAATGATCTGCGCGGCGAACATGTCGTTCGGCATGTATCCGGGCCTGTCCCAGGGTGCCTATCACGCGCTGGAACTATACGGCACGGACGAACAGAAACAAACATACCTGCCTAATCTGGCGAGCGGGGAGTGGTCGGGCACGATGTGTTTGACGGAGCCGCATTGCGGCACCGACCTCGGCCTCATCCGCACGAAGGCCGCGCCGCAGGATGACGGATCATATGCGATTACCGGCACCAAGATTTTCATTTCGGCGGGGGACCATGACCTGACCGATAATATTATTCATCTGGTGCTGGCGAAACTGCCGGACGCACCGGAAGGGGTGAAGGGCATCTCGCTGTTCGTCGTGCCGAAGTTTTTAATCAAGGATGACGGCGCTGTTGGCGGCGCGAACGGCGTGACCTGCGGTTCCATCGAGCATAAAATGGGCATCAAGGGGTCAGCGACCTGCGTGATGAATTTCGAATCGGCCAAGGGCTGGCTGGTCGGCGAGCCGCATAAGGGATTGCGTGCGATGTTCGCGATGATGAACGCCGCGCGTCTTGGCGTGGCGATGCAAGGTCTCGGTATCGCCGAAGTGTCATGGCAAAATGGGTTGGCGTATGCCAAGGACCGGTTGCAGATGCGCGCGCTGGACGGCACCAAGGCGCCGGACAAGCCGGCAGACCCGATTATCGTGCATCCGGACGTGCGCCGCATGCTGCTGCGCTCCAAGGCGTTCTGCGAGGGATCGCGCGCGCTCTCGTACTGGATCGGCATGACGCTGGATATTGCGGATAACCATCCGGACGCGGACAAACGCGAGGAAGCGGAAGATCTTGTGGCGCTGATGATCCCGATTCTCAAGGCCTACCAGACCGACATGGGCTTCGAGATCGCGAACGAAGCGATCCAGATTCACGGCGGCCATGGATACATCTGGGAATACGGCGTCGAGCAATACGCCAGAGACGCGCGCATCGCGCAGATCTACGAAGGCACGAACGGCATCCAGGCGCTCGACCTTGTGGGGCGCAAGATGGGCGCGCATATGGGCCGCTACCTGCGCCGTTTCTTCCATCCCGTGCATGCATTCATCGAAGCGGAGCAGCAGAACGAAGCGATGCAGGAATTCGTCTTCCCGCTGGCGAAGTCCTTTGCCAAGCTGCAACAGGCGACGGCGATGGTCGCGCAAAAGGGCCTGAAAGACCCGAACGAAGCCGGCGCCGCGTCGAGCGATTA
>CAKTCH010000203.1 GCA_934538895.1 uncultured Alphaproteobacteria bacterium | reverse complement strand
ACATGGAACTGGGCGTTCTCGATCAGAAACTGGGGCAGGCGATCACGCAAGCCGCCGATGAAATTATCGACGGTACGCTGGCCGATGAGTTTCCGCTGGTCGTCTGGCAGACGGGCTCCGGCACGCAAACCAACATGAACGCCAACGAAGTGATCGCTAATCGCGCCATCGAGATCATGGGCGGCACGATGGGCAGCAAGAAACCCGTGCATCCGAACGACCATGTGAATATGGGTCAGTCGTCGAACGACAGCTTCCCGACGGTGATGCACATCGCCGCCGCCGAACAGCTGCACCATGAACTGGTCCCGGCGCTTGAGCATCTGCACGCCGCGCTCGGCGAAAAGGCCGAAGCCTTCATGGATATCGTGAAGATCGGCCGCACCCATTTGCAGGATGCCACCCCGATAACGTTGGGGCAGGAATTTTCCGGCTACGCCAAGCAGATCGAATACGGGATCGCCCGCGTAAAAACCACCATGCCGCGCCTGATGAAACTGGCGCAGGGCGGCACGGCCGTCGGCACGGGCATCAACTGCAAAACCGGATTTCCGGAAAAGTTCGCGGCCCATGTCGCCAAAATCACCGATCTGGATTTTGTCAGCGCCGAGAATAAATTCGAAGCGCTTGCCAGCCATGACACGATGGTCGAGGTTTCAGGTGCGCTGAACGTGCTGGCGGCTTCGCTGATGAAGATCGCCAACGACGTCCGCCTGCTCGGCTCCGGCCCGCGTTGCGGCATCGGCGAGATCAGCCTGCCGGAAAACGAGCCGGGTTCGTCCATCATGCCGGGCAAGGTCAACCCGACCCAGTGCGAAGCGATGACCATGGTATGCGCGCAGGTGATGGGCAATCATGTCACGGTTACAGTCGCAGGCAGCAACGGCCATTTCGAACTGAACGTGTTCAAACCCGTTATTATCTTCAATGTGCTGCAATCGATCCGCCTGCTGGCCGACGCCTGCAACAGCTTCACGCAGAACTGTGTCGTCGGCATTGAGCCGAACCGCGAGCGCATCGGCAAACTGCTTTACGAAAGCCTGATGCTGGTCACGGCGCTGAACCCGCATATCGGTTACGACAACGCCGCCAAAATCGCCAAGAAGGCGCACGCGGAAGGCACCACGCTGAAACAGGCCGGCATTGCGCTGGGCCTTTTGACCGAAGCGCAATTCGATGAATGGGTGAAGCCGGAAGACATGATTTCCACCAAAGACTAACAAACAGGGGCTAAGAAAAAAAGACGAATGAAAAAACGCTCTATAAAAATCGCAGGGCATTCCACCAGCATCAGCCTCGAAGAACCTTTCTGGATCGTCCTCAAACAATTGGCGGACGAAGAGAGGCTGTCGCTGAACGCGCTGGTCGAACAGGTGGACAAACAGCGCGAGAACACAAACCTCTCAAGCGCATTGCGTTTGTTCGTGCTGGCGGAATTGCAACGCCGCCTCTACGACATCACTGACCCGTCGTCAGGCCTTCAATAAGACTGCCTATAGGATCGGGATTTACCGCGTCCGCCGCCGCAGGGGGCTGTGAAGGCGCGGCTGCCTCAGGCGCCGCTTCAGCCGGAGCGGATTCGGCAGGTACGGGTTCCGGTGCGGGTACAGGAACAGCTTCGACGGCAGCAGGTGCAGGTGCAGGTGCCGCCGCTGGCGCTGCCGCCTCCGGCGCAGGTGCCGGTGCAACAACAGGGGCAGCAGGAGCAGGCGCGACGGAAGGCGATAAAGGCGCCGCCGGAATAATCTTATCAACCGCCGCTTTCGGCGCGATCTTTTGCTGGATCAAATTCTGGATTACTTCACCGGCATTCTGCGGCGTGGCTTTGCCGTCAGGCAGCTTGTCCATGATGCCCTTGTCCTGAAGCTTGTCCATCACGGCGTCGCCGATCGCTTTTTGCACCTGATTGCCGATATAGCTGTCCAGCGCGCTGCGGCCAAAAGTCTTGCCCGGATTGTCGAGCGGCCCGCGGAAACTGGTCTTCAATGGCGGCGCATCGGCGGGCGTAGCCAGCTTGATCGTATTCTCAAGATCTACGGTCCAGAGCGGCAGGTTGACATGACCCGTCGTATTCACCGTGGCGGTATCACCTGTCAGTAGCATCTTGTCAAAATTGATAACGCCTTCGGTGATCGTGAAGGAACCGTCGAGCGTGGAAAACGACGTCTGCCCCCCGGCCATGGAACTATCCAGTAATGAAACGACATTTTCCTTCAGGCTGCTGGAGGGCTGCACCAGCGTACGCGATACACGCGCCAGATCGAAACCGTCGAACACGATATCCTTGCCCGTACTGGTCCCCTTGCCTTTCAGGCCGAAGATCAGCGCCGCCGGGCTGATGCCCGCCGTCTGCACGTTCGCATCGAGGTTGATCGAGCCGCGCGCCTTGATTAATTGAGAGCCGCTAAAGGAACTGACGAAGGATTCCAGCGACACGTCACCGAGCTTTGCCGCAGCGGTAACATTGAGCGGCGCACGATCGCCCGCAGGCGCCGCCACCGTGGCATTGGCATTGATCGTGCCGCCATAAAGCCCGCCGTTCAGGCGCGACAGATTCAGGGTGCCGTTATCGAGCTTGCCTTCCAGCACGGCATTGTCCAGCCGCCATGTCACCCATGACAGGCTCTTGGCCGTTACTTTTACATCCGCGTCATATTTGCGCATCCAGTCGGTATTGATGGCATTACGCGACCAGCGTACGTTCTCGGAAGCGGGCGTGACCGCCTGCACCGCGCCTTTGCTTTTCTTCTCATACCCCATGATATCGCTGAGCGCGAGATCGCCCGCCGACAGGCTGGCGGTCAGCTTCGGACGCGCCCCCGCCGTATCATAAGACACCTGGCCGGTAATGGTCGAAGGGCCGAGCGTAGCCTGAAAATCCTTCAGCGTATAGGTCGTGCCCTGGCGCGCCATGCTGGTATAGACGTCCAGATTCTTGTCCATCGCCACGCTGCTTTTGAAATTGGGATTGAACAGGCGTGCGACTTCTACATAATTGGGATGTTTCACCCGCATCGTAAGATTGCTGACCTTGGGTTCCGTCATCAGGTTATCCAAAGCGCCCGACGCCTCCATCGTGCCCTTCAGCGCCTTTACGTTCGCGACGAAAGAAAGATTGTCGGGCTGCCCCTTAAACTCCGCAAGCACTTCCGACGGGCCGATGGAACCGGGCATGTTCTTGGTATCGATCTTGAAGCCCTGCAACGTCCTGAGCGTATCCGGCGTCTTGCCCTTGAGCGTCAGGTCCACATCCTTAAGCGCCGTCACATCGCCCACGCTGCCCGCCAGCGTCAGGCTGTTGCCGCCCGTGGCCTCAAGCCCCGCCGTATCGATGGTCAGCTTGTTGCCGATCAGGCGTCCCTTGAAGGCAACCTTGTCATAGACCTGTTCATGCAGGGTCAGCGACCCGATGGAAAACGTCGCGTCGAGATCCATCGGCAGGCTCAGTTTCCGCGCCATGCCCGCGATATCAGGCTTCTTATCGGCCGCCGTTTGTGC
>CAKTCH010000202.1 GCA_934538895.1 uncultured Alphaproteobacteria bacterium | reverse complement strand
GGTCTATATAATCGCGCGCGCGGTAACCGCGCATGGCGATACTGCCAGCATTGCCATGGAACAGGGTAATGACCGGCATGGACGGCGTTGCGGGTGCCTTATACAGCGCCCTGAGCGTCAGGCCGGCGGCGGTTGTCACCTCGATCACATCCATATCGCCCACACCGATCAGGGCGGGGTTGGGGAAAACCTTATAGGGGATATACATGTAGCTGCGCTGTGTCAGGAACATTATAGCCACGAGGATCGCGTAGGCGATAAGAAAAAGGGTCACAGTGCGTTTCCACCCGGCTTTCTTTTTATCAGCCATTCGTGCCCGCCGCGTGCATCCGCGCATACAGACCGTTCGCCGCCAGCAGGGCGCCGTGTGTGCCGGTTTCGACCACCTGCCCGTCCTGTAGCACGATGATCTGGTCGGCGTGCTGGATCGTTGAGAGACGGTGCGCGATCACCAGCGTGGTACGGCCCTTTTGCAGTTCGTTCAGGGAAGCCTGGATGAGGCGTTCGGATTCATTATCGAGCGCCGACGTCGCTTCATCCAGCAGCAATATCGGCGCGTTGCGCAAGACCGCGCGGGCGATGGAAATACGCTGGCGCTGGCCGCCGGATAGTTTAACGCCGTCTTCGCCCAGAACGGTATCGTATCCCTGCGGCAGCGCGAGAATGAACTCATGGGCGGCGGCGGAACGCGCGGCGGCGATAATATTTTCCTCAGTCGCGTCAGCGCGGCCATAACCGATATTATTGCGCACCGTATCGTCGAAAATCGTAATGTCCTGCGACACGAAGGCGATGTTCCGGCGCAGGCTTTCCAGCGTGATATTGCGAATATCTATACCGTCGATTTTAATGCTGCCGCCGGTAACGTCATAAAAACGCGGGATCAGGTTGATGATCGTGGTCTTGCCCGCGCCCGAGGGGCCGACCAGCGCGGTCATACTGCCCGGCGCGGCGGTAAAGCTCACGTTCTTAAGGGCCTGATCGCCATCGGCATAATCGAATCTGACATTGTCGAAGGCGATGACCGGCTGCATCACGTTCAGTTCCTGCGCGTATTCCGTATCGCGAATACCGGGCTGGCGATCCATCATTTCAAAGATGCGATCGGCGGCGCCCATGCCTTGCTGGATGGTATTATAAAGCTTTGACAGCCGCCTGATCGGTTCATAGGCCAGCGCGAAAGCGGTGATAAAAGACATCAGTTCGCCCGCCGTCAGCAAGCCGGACGTCACGCGGTAGCCGCCGTACATAATGACGCTCATCAGCGCCAGCCCGAGAAGGGTTTCATTCAGCGGCGTTGTCAGCGTTCCCACGCGCGTGCTTTTGATGGAAAGCTTCTTGACGCGGTCTATGACTTTTTGCGCGCGCCGCCCTTCATAAGCCTCCATGCCGTAAGCCTTGACCTGACGGATGCCCTGAAAAATCTGGCCCAGCGTATACATCATCGTCGCCGTCTCCGCCTGCGTCGAGACGGAAATCTTGCGCAGCTTACGCCCGATCTTGCCGACGACAAAGGCCGTCACGGGAAAAATCACAAATACCAGTACCGTTAAATGCGCATCCTGCCAGAACATCAGCCCTACCAGCAGCACCAGCGTCAGCAGGCTTTTACCCAGCCCTGTCAGACCGTCGGATACCGTGCCGCGCAGAATGTTCACATCGTTGACGATGCGCGACACCAGTTCGCCGCTGGGGTTTTCATGAAAGAAGCGTAAATCCAGCCCGATGAAGCGCACGAACAGGTCGCGCTGTATATCGGCCACGATAGACTGACCGATTTTATTCATCTGCAATGTGTGGATGTAAGTCGCCACGCCGTTCAGGCAGAAAACGGCAAAAACGGAAAGGCCGATGGGCAGGATCATGTCTTCCCGGCGGTTGACCAGCACTTCGTCGAGGATCGGCTCCACCAGTTTGGCGAAGGCCGCGGTCATGGCGGCGCCGAGAATCATAAAGAAAATCGCCCAGCCCAACAGGTTGTAATAAGGGCGCAGATAGTCGTGTACCAGCCTGCGCAGCAGGCCGCGTGTCGAAGAGTCTATTTCCGTCAAAGGCTTAGATGTGTTTTGCGCCATGAAAATGTGATACCCTATTACTAGGGAGGACCGCAAGCACCATGTCTGATGAAACACCCTTTACACCCCCGCCCTCTGTCGGGATCGGTCTGGCTCTGGGCAGCGGGATTGCGCGCGGTTTCGCGCATATCGGAGTTTTAAAGGCGCTGAACCGTTATGGAATAAAGCCGAGTATCGTTGCCGGAACATCCATGGGCGCCGTAGTCGGTGGATGTTTTCTGGCGAACAAGCTGGACGAGCTTGAGGACTGGGCGCTTTCCCTCAATCGCCGCCGCATTTTCAGATATCTCGATTTCAAGGTGCGCAGCCCCGGTCTGATCGGCGGGCGCAAGCTGGCGGCCATTCTGGACGAGCATTTCGGCGCCATGCTGATCGAGGATCAGAAACTGCCTTTCGTAGCGATTGCCACAGATATCGTCACCGGTCACGAAGTATGGCTGCGCAAGGGCAGGTTAGCCGATAATTTGCGGGCGTCCTTCTCCCTGCCCGGTATTTTTCCGCCGATGATATTGAACGGACGCACGCTTATCGACGGGGCGCTGGTCAATCCTGTGCCGGTATCGGCCTGTCAGGCGCTGGGCGCGCAGTTGACGATCGCCATCGACCTGAACGGCGACCTGATCGGCAAAGCGAGTCGCCCTGGCAGGAATTATCAGACCGTCATGGGCTTTGACGTGATGAGCGACCCGGACGTATCGGAGCAGGCGCAGGAATCCATGAAGGCGGCATCGCCGCTGACGCGCCGCATCTTCAAGCGCGAAGGTAACAATCCCAGCCTGTTCGGCGTGATGGTTTCATCGCTGAACATTATTCAGGACCGCCTGACGCGCTCGCGCCTTGCGGGCGATCCGCCGGACGTCCATATCAAGCCGCGCATCGGGCATATCGGCCTGCTGGAATTCGAGCGCGCGGAGGAATTGATAAAAGAAGGCGAAATAGCGGTCGAACGTAAATTGCCCGAGATCACGTCCGCCATCGAGATTTTATTGATGCGTACGAGGGTATCGGAGAATTAACGCCATGTCAGGGCTGCACCGTGTGGCGCAAGACGTAGCCAAGGCAACCAGAATATTTTATCCGGGTAGCACCATTTCTGGATTGCTTCGGGGTTCCCCTCTCTATAAGGCCGTTAAGCCGTCTTGCGTTTCTTATGCTTGCGGTCCGGCAATGCCTTGCCCCAGTTGACACGGTTCACCAGATAGGTGGGGCGCACGTTGTTATATTGCAGCACGAGAACGTTCAGCGCGCGATCGACCTCGTAAGGGGTTTTGCAGTTCTTGAAGGTGCCGAAATGAAGCCCGCTTTTTACAAGGCATGTATCGATATTCACTGCCGCCGCGCCGATAATATCATGTGCCATGGTATCGCCCAGCATCACGGTGTCGCCCGGATATATCTCTTTCGACTGCAATAATGTAATGCAG
>CAKTCH010000201.1 GCA_934538895.1 uncultured Alphaproteobacteria bacterium | reverse complement strand
TGATCCAGATGTTGGTGGATCTTACCAGGGCTTCAAGACCTTCCTTACCAGAGGATGTGGCTTCATTGGTGAGTTTTTCGTATTGGGCTTTTGCTTGTGTCATGATGTTCTCCATTGATGGGGTGATCGCAGTTTTACGCATCGGATTGAAAACGCAGGGGTTGAATGCAAACGCTGTGGCGACGAATGTTTCTTCTTCGCGCGCAACCTTATTTCCGGCAACGGCAGGCACGACGACGAGTGCCGTTCCGGAAGATTCTTTCTTACGCGTTGGCAAGATCGCCATAGTCATTCTCCCTTATGCGGCAGACGGGGATCGCGCGCCCCGTTCTCAGGCCTGGTTGACCGCAGTCTGTCACAGCTTATGTCGCGCTGCAATGGTTGCAATGCAACAAGTTGAAATTGCACGCTTTTCATCGTCATTTGTCAGAAAGTCACTTTGTAAGAGTTCCAACGTCCACAACAATGATGTTTGTGCAATGCACAATTATAATGTAGCGCCCCTGGCGCCGCGGGTCAAGTCTTATTTTGTGCGCTGCAATATTTATTTTATCTATATGGTTTAATTTACTTTTTTAGTAACGATTGACAGGGAAAAAAGTTCACTCTTATATAATCGTAAAATCTAAAATAAGAACGTAAAACAGGATCTGCCGGGGTTTCACAAGATTATGACTTCACGCCGCGAGTGTTTGCGCGCCTTGGGCGCTTTTACCCTTATGACTATGGGAATCGGCCTGAACGATGAGACGGAGGCCGCCCGAAAAAGAAGGCGCGCCGCCGGAAAGAAATCCCCTGTCAGGAAGTCCGGGGCCACCACGTTATCCGACCGCACCAACACGATCGCCGGAATGCCCGCCGATGTATCCTCCATCGTCCTGGTGCTGGAAGGGCCTGAGCGGTTCCGGGTCTTAAGCGCGGACGAGCCGCACGCGCGCCGTACGCCCGCCTCCGTCACCAAGCTGATGACCCTGGCCATCCTGTTCGACGAGATCGAAGCCGGACACGTACGCCCGGACGATATGATTACCATGCCGAAAGGCAACCCCGGCGGCGGCAAGCTGGGTCTGGCGCCGGGCCGCAGGATCAGCGTACAGAACGCTATTCTGGCGATTGTCACGAAATCCGCGAATGACGTGGCGCTGGCCGTGGCGGAACATATCGCCGGTACGGAAGAGGCCTTTGCCATACGCATGAACCTGAAGGCCCACGAACTGGGCATGACGAACAGCCATTTCGTAAACGCCCACGGGATGCGCCATCCGGACCAGTACGCCAGCGCCTATGATCTGGCGATGCTGGCGCGCTATCTGGTGCAGCATCACGCCCGCCATTATCATTACTTCTCGACCCTTTCGTTCATTTTCGGCAGGCATGCATACCCGAACCATAACCGCCTGATGCGCGAATACAAGGGTATGGACGGTTTGAAAACCGGCATGACCAACCATGGCTGGCAGCTGGCCGCTTCGGCGGAGCGCATAAAACCCGCCGATCCGGAAAACGGCGCCCCCGCGGTCAGGCACCGCCTGATCGGCGTGTTCCTGGGCGGTATCACCAAGCAGCAGCGCAATAACTGTCTGGGATATCTGCTGGATCAGGGATATGTCACGCTGGGCCACGAGATGCCCCCGTCCAGATTCCGCTATACCGAGATGGCCTGCACATCGGCGCGCAACCGGCCTCCTTCGCAGGCGGCGCATCGCCAGCCGTGAAAAACCGGCCCATGGACGGGGCGCGCCCCCTGTAACAAAGCTCTGGAAAAATAAGGAATTCGGTCGATTTCATAGACAAATAACCGTTACCGGATTATCATGTTAAGAGTCGTTTTTTTCACTTCCCGCGGGGGCCTTTTTCGCTCTCGTTCCTCTAATAGAGCGCCGACAGGACCAAATAATGGGTTTCGCCAATCGCATGTTTCGGCTTGTACAGACGACCGTTGTGGTGGCCGGCATCGCGGCATCGCCGGCACTGGCGGGCACGAAAAAGAAATCATCCGGTTCCGCGCCGAACAACCGCTATGCCTCGATCGTGATGGATGCCGAAACCGGGCAGATTCTGAGCCAGAGCAATCCCGACAAGCAGCTTTATCCGGCATCGCTGACCAAGATCATGACGCTGCTGCTGACTTTCGAGGCGATAGAGAACGGCCAGATATCCCTGCGCGACCGCGTGCCGATGACACAGCGTGCCGTTAACATGTCGCCGAGCAAGATCGGCCTGCCGGTGGGGGCCAGTATGCGCGTCGAGGATGCGATTTACGCGCTGGTGACCAAGTCCGCCAATGACGTGGCGGTGGCGCTGGGCGAGAAAGTCGGCGGCAGCGAACCCCGTTTCGCCACCATGATGACCCGCAAGGCCCGCGAGATCGGCATGAACAGCACCCGCTTTACCAATGCATCGGGCTGGCACGACCCGGCGCAGGTATCGAGCGCGCGCGACATGGCCATACTGGCGCGTTACGTGATTTACCGTTATCCGCAATATTACCATTATTTCGGCACCAAGAATTTTACCTTTCAGGGCAAGAACTATCACAACCATAACCGCCTGATGAGCGAGTATGCCGGGATGGACGGCATGAAGACAGGTTATGTGGGCGCTTCGGGCTTTAACCTTGTGGCTTCGGCCAGGCGCGGCAACAAGCGCCTGATCGGCGTGGTGTTCGGTGGCCGTTCGACCGCGTCACGCAATGCCCATATGGCGGTGCTGCTGGATCGCGGCTTTACCGGGCAGGGTATCCAGAAAGACGTTCTCGTTGCCGCCACCAAGCCGATACCAGACCGCAAGGCTCCGCTGGTGCCGGGCCGCAAGCCGGTGACGGATACCCAGCAACTCGCCGCCTTGCGCACGGCGCCGCCGAACATGACCAATGCGGCGCCACCGCCGCTGGCAACCGCAGCCCTGCAAAACGATATATTGAGCGAAGCGGCCGGACAGGGGGATTTCGATCCAGCGGAACTGGCTGCCGACCGCCCCTGGGCGATTCAGATCGGCGCTTTTACGAGCCGCGTCCAGACCGACAAGGCGATACGCGCCGCCATCAAGGCCCTGCCCGCTTCGCTGGCGGAAGCGCAGCCTGTGATCGTGCCGCTGAAAACCGCCGACGGCTGGATGTTTCGCGGACGCCTGAGCGGCTACACCAGGGAACAGGCGCAAAATGCCTGCGCCCGCCTGCGCGAATGCCTGCCGGTTTCTCCGGACGCCGCGCGATAATCGGCCATGCCCATTATGAATGACAGACTGAAAAACGAAGCCGGGAACGTCATCTTCTTCGTGCTGCTGGGCATTGTGCTGCTGGGCCTGCTGACGGCGGCCTTGCGCAGCAGCGGCATCGAGAGCACCAGCATCGATAATGAAACGCTGACCATCGGCGTGACCCGCCTGAAGGATCAGGCCAATGCCTTTGAACGCGGCGTCGCTTTTGTCATCCAGAACGGCGCCAGCGAAAACGATATCCGTTTTTCGCATCCGGACGCCGATGCCGATTACGGCAATATCAATAAC
>CAKTCH010000200.1 GCA_934538895.1 uncultured Alphaproteobacteria bacterium | reverse complement strand
GCCCAATACTGGTCCAGCGGCTCGGGGTCGATGACCCAGCGGTAATTCGCCGCCCAGCCACCCTGCGCCAGCCCCATGGTGGTCATGTGTTTCGACGACCAGACGCCCTGCATATTGTTTTTTGCCAGCCATTCTTCCTTGGCCCGGCCACCGTCGTTATTGATGTATGTTTTGTTTTTAGTCAGGTCGTAATAAGGCTCCGGCACTTCCAGATTGATGACGACATCGCTTTTAAAAGGTTTCTTTTGCAGGCAAGGGGACGGTGCGGCAGCCTGCGCCGCGCCCTGCCATAGCAGAAGCAGCGCAAGAATTATCGCGATGGCCCCCCCTTTGCGCATGGCTTAACGGAAGCTGTCCTTCAGGTTGCGCATAGTTAGCGCAGCTTCCGCCGCGCCGCCGCCTTTATTCATCCGGCTGATATCGGCGCGCGCCAGCGCCTGTTCTTCGTTCTCCACGGTCAGGATCGCATTACCAAGCGCCAGGCCGTGTTCCAGTACAAGCTGATAAATGCCGCGCGCGCTTTCATTTTGCACGACGTCGTAATGGGTGGTTTCGCCGCGAATGACGCAGCCCAGCACGACATAGGCCGCATAGCCGCCCTTGCCGGCGGCGAATTTCAGCGCCGCCGGAATCTCCAGCGCTCCCGGCACAGTGACCACATCATGGGCGACGCCCGCTTTTTCCAGGGCGCCGCGCGCGCCCTGCAACAACATATCGCTGATATGATTGTAATAACGTGCCTCGATAATCAGTACGCGATCGCCGTTCATGCCGCCTTATCCCTTTCCTGCTTCTGCCGGTACGCGACAAGGTCTGCAATCGTACCGATCTTCAATTCATGTATTTTAGCAAATTCAATCAATTGCGGCAGACGCGCCATCGTGCCGTCGTCATTCATGATCTCGCATATCACGCCTGCCGGTGAGTGTCCTGCCAGACGCGCCAGATCCACAGCCGCCTCGGTGTGGCCGTTTCGCGCCAGCACGCCGCCTTCGCGCGCGCGCAACGGGAATATGTGGCCGGGGCTGACGATATCATCGGGCGCCGCATCCGGCGCCACAGCGGCCAGAACGGTCACCGCGCGGTCATGTGCCGAAATGCCTGTCGTTATGCCGCGCCGCGCCCCGATCGAAACCGTAAAAGCCGTCTGCTGGCTGGAGCGGTTTTGCGCCACCATCATCGGCAATCGCAGGCGGTCGACGATTTCGCCGCCAAGGGGCATACAAATCAGGCCGCGGCCAAAGCGCGCCATGAAATTAATGTGTCCGGGCATCACGCGATCCGCGGAGATTATCAGATCGCCTTCATTCTCACGGTTCTCGTCGTCGACCATGATCACCATGCGCCCCTGAGCGACGTCGGCAATGATATCCTCTATGGCGCTGATCATGCGCTGTCCTTTTGCAGGATACGCGCGACATAACGCGCCATCTGGTCCACTTCCAGATTGAGGCGCGTGCCCTCGTCCCATGTGTTGATATTCGTCACTTTCCATGTGTGGGGGATGATGCAGACGCCGAATACGGCGCCTTCGACTTCGTTCACGGTCAGGGAAATGCCGTTCAGCGCCACCGAACCCTTGGACACGATGAATTGCGCCAGTTCGTCCGGCACGCGGATTTTGAAGCGCCATGAATCGCCGTCCGGCTTCACGCTTTCCACCGTGGCAATGCCGTCGACATGACCGGATACCATATGCCCGCCCAGTTCATCCCCCAGACGCAGCGACTTTTCCAGATTGACGCGGCTGTCGATCACCCAGTCGCCCAGCGTGGTCAGGGCCATGGTTTCAGCCCCGATATCGAATGTCAGCGTATCCTGCGTTTTTTCAACGACCGTCAGGCAGCAGCCGTCACAGGCCACCGACGCGCCTATATCGATATTCGATAAATCCAGTTTTGTGGCCAGCGTGATGCGGCGGCTGTTATCGCCCTCGGCGATGGCGATGACCTGTCCCTTGTCAAGAATAATGCCTGTAAACATTACGCCCTCACGCCGTAGAGTTTGCCGCTTTCGAAACGCTGCACCACGATATCATATAATTCGCCCTGCCCCGCGGGGAAATCGAGATGGACTTCGGCAAAATGTTCCGTGCGGCCCATGCCGTTCTGCTCGACGATCACCCGGCATTTTTCACCCACGCGCGCCTTCATGAATTTTTCCAGCTGCGCGGCGCCCAGTGCCCGCAAGCGTGCGGCACGTGCCTTGCGTATGGGCGGGGCTACCTGCGGCATACGCGCGGCGGGCGTACCCTCGCGCTCGGAATACGGGAAAACATGCAGAAATGTCAAACCGCATTCCTCGACGATTTTCAGCGTATTGGCAAACATATCTTCGGTTTCGGTCGGGAAGCCCGCGATGATATCGGCGCCAAAGGTCATGTCCTGGCGCAGTTCCCGCGCCTTGCGGCAAACGTCGATCACATCCTGACGCAGGTGGCGGCGCTTCATACGCTTCAACGTCATGTCGTCGCCCGCCTGCAGGCTGAGGTGCAGATGCGGCATCAGGCGCGGCTCATGCGCGATCAGGTGCCAGAGATCGTCATCGATCTCGACCGGGTCCAGCGACGACAGGCGCACGCGCGGCAATTCAGGCACCAGCGCCAGCACCCGGCGGATCATCTGCCCCAGCGTCGGCTGCCCCGGCAGGTCATGGCCGTAAGACGTGACGTCCACGCCCGTAAAAACGATTTCCTTGTATCCGGCGGCGACAAGATGGCGCACCTGATCGACGATCGCGCCGATGGCCACCGAACGCGAATTGCCGCGTCCGTAAGGAATGATGCAGAAGGTGCAGCGGTGATCGCAGCCGTTCTGCACTTGCAGGAATGCGCGCGTATGGCCTTCGAATCCATCCACCAGATGGCTGGCGGTTTCCTTTACCGCCATAATGTCGTTGACCACGATCTTTTCTTCCGGCGGCGCGCCCCATGTCTCGGGCTTCAGCTTCAGGTCGTTGCCGATCACCTGATCGACTTCGGACATATTACCGAAGCCCTGCGGATCGATCTGCGCGGCGCAACCTGTCACGATGATACGGGCGTCAGGGTTCTCGCGCCGCGCACGGCGGATAGCCTGCTTCGCCTGCCGCTCGGCTTCTTTCGTCACCGCGCAGGTGTTGAAAATGATGGCGTTTTCGATTCCGGCGTTTCTGGCGTGGGCGCGCATGACCTCCGACTCATAAGTGTTGAGTCGGCAGCCAAACGTCACCAGTTCGGGATCTTTTGCCATCATGCCTTGCCTTATAAAAAACGGGCTCATCTTATTTCAAGATTCTGGCAAAAACCATCTTTTTCCCGCAGTAAAAAGCGACCTTATACAATTCCGCAACAATCAAGCGCCAAAACACCTTCTTCGTGACCCGAAAACTGCGTCTTCCGCCCCTATCCTATTAATCATGGCACAATATCCGGATCTGGTTATTGAGGAGCAAGAACCATGTTTATCGACCATCCGCATATTCATTTTGCGCGCCTGCTGGAGGAAACAGGCCGGGATGGAACACCTA
>CAKTCH010000199.1 GCA_934538895.1 uncultured Alphaproteobacteria bacterium | reverse complement strand
CTACAGGATCGTTCTCGCAACAGTATATAGGCAGTAAAAGATGGCTTTGTCGCCCAACATGAATGTCATGCTGCGCGCCGCCGAAAAGGCAGCACGTTCCCTTATCCGTGATTTTGGTGAGGTCGAGCAATTGCAGGTTTCCCAAAAAGGCCCCGCCGATTTCGTATCCGCTGCCGATCACCGCTCGGAAGCAATCCTTTATGAAGAGCTTTCGCGCGCACGCAAGGACTGGGGTTTCTTGATGGAGGAGCGCGGCGAGGTTAAAGGGGCGTCCCCTTATCGTTTTATTATCGACCCGCTTGACGGCACGACGAATTTTCTGCACGGCATTCCGCATTGGAACATTACTATTGCGATCGAGGAAAACGGCGAAATCGTCGCCGGCATCGTTTATGATCCTATCCGTGATGAAATGTTCCGCGCCGAGAAGGCTGCGGGCGCATTCCTGCGCAACAAGCGCCTGCGCATTTCCGGCCGCCGCGATTTCTCGCAGGCGCTGATTGCCACAGGCATGATCGCGCCGAAGAAGCCTACGCATAAACATCAACTGAATCAGGTGGAAGCCGTGGCCGGCAAAACGGGCGATGTACGCCGTTCTGGCGCGGCAGCGCTTGATTTGGCCTATGTGGCGGCGGGCCGCCTTGAAGGTTTCTGGGAATATAACCTGAAGCCGTGGGATGTCGCCGCGGGCAGCATCATTGTCAAAGAGGCCGGCGGATTTATATCCTCTATACATGGCAATGATAACCCGGTTTATGCCAGCAGCATTGTCGCCGGGAACGGTAAAATTTTCGACGAGTTGAAAAAGACGCTCGTCGGGGCGGCGGCGGAACAAGACGCCGCTTAAAGGTAAAACGATCAGGTTAATATGAGTAAGGGCAGAATAATCAAACGCGCTGTTCTTGCCCGGCTGGCATTCATGACAGCCGCTTTGCTGGTGTATGCCCCAGCCGTTCATGCGCAACAGGGAAACCCCGAGGTTTATATCGACATGGGCGCGCTGCAAGGCGCAGGCCCCGCCCCTTCCACTGCGCCCGCACGAATCAAGCTGAAACCGCCCATACCTAAACCGCCGCAAGAGCAGGGTCAGGCGCCGCGCCTGACCGCGCCTGTGGCACAGCCTTCTGCGCCGCCGCCAGCGCCTTCGGCGTTTTCCACTCCGGCAAAGGTTGCGCCCGTGGTACCTGTCGTGGCAAAGCCGCCTGTCGTGAAGGCGGCGGAAAAAAAACAGGTGGCCGCCCCCCCCTTACCCGAAGCTACTAAACCCGCGTATGTCAGCAAGCCGCCTGAAATGCCACAGGATAAAATGCCGCTGAAAAGCGCCCCGCCCCCGCCGGATATGCGCGCCGTTGATGTGAAGCCCGTTGTCGCCACGCCATCGCCGCCACCAGCCGTTCCTCCGGCTGCGGTCGAGGAAGCGCCCGTCACGGCAACGATATTTCCGGTAGAAACACGCATACGCAATGAGACAACCGATCCGGCGCTCAGTGATTCTTCCCGCCCGGTCCCCGTACGCTCAGGAATTGCAGGTAATCTTAATATCGTAGTGCCTTCGCAGCCTCTGTCCGATAAGTCATCTCCCCCTGTACCCGCAGCACCTGTACGCGATTTAACGGAGCAGGATGCGCCCATAAAGCAGCCTGAAGCGAAGAAGCAGAGGGCAGCAGCGAAAACCGCGCCGCTGGTGCCGGACCGCAAGCCGCAAAGGGAAAATACCAAGACAGCAAAAGCCGCTGTACCGGCGATTAAAATCGATGATGTTAAGGAAGAGCCTCAAAAGGTCGAGGAAGCAAAAACTGAAGAGAAGAAGGCGGCACCTCCCTTTGTGCCGCCACGTAGCCCCGGTTTTGTCGAGAAAGCGCCGGCGGAACTGGTGGCTGAACTGCGCGCGCGCGAAGCGGGGCGCGAAGCGGAAGAAGTTGCACATGCTTCCGGTGGGGCACCTGCCGTAAAAGCATCTGTCAACCTGAGCGATCCTCTCCCGCCGCCGGGTCCGCGCGGTAAGAAGAATATGCCTGCCGTTGCCAAGGCGGCGGTGGATGCCGAGCCTATCGGCGAGCAGACTGTAAAATTGCCGTCACGTAACGATCCCCTTCTCGACAGCCTGGTTGAGAAGGACAAGGAAAGCCTTGTCGCCACGATTGAGTCGATGGTGGCCGCCCGCGAAGACGGCAAGCCGCTGCCGCAGGAGGCCAAACCCAAACGCGAGACGGGCACCAATATTGTAAAAGCGGAGCCGATTCAGCGTCCCTACAATGTTTATCGCCCTCAGAAGGCGGAGGAAAAATCAATTGATTTGAAAGTAGGCAGCGTTCGACCGCCACCCCCACGGGAGCAGGATGAGCAGGCTTACGTCAGCGTGCCTTTTGCTGCCGGGCTGACCGAGATCGACGCGAAGATTATCAGTGAGATCGAAAAGCGCATCCTGCCGGTGCTGGCTGGCAATCCGGGCTGGAAAATACAAATTCAGGCTTATGCAAGCCCGGTGAAGGACGGCGTCAGCAGTGCCCGCAAGGCCTCTCTGGCGCGCGCCCTGTCGGTGCGGACATTCCTGCTGGGTAAGGGAATCGACGCCACGCGCATGGACGTACGCGCGCTGGGGGCGGAAAGCGACCGCGACCCGATGGACCGGGTGGACCTGATCGTTTTCGATCCGGCAAAGAAAAGCTGAACGATTCCTTGATGTGGGATGTGGATAAAAGCCCTGAAACATCAGGGTTTTATTGACTTTCTTCGGTTTTTTATTGATTTTTACCATATAGCTCATTACTGATGTGGTTCACCCTTTTGTCATATTAAGATATGGCGGGCAGGATATTGATATGCGTAAAGGTTTAATCGGCCTTCTGGCTTTGGCAGTTATCGTGATCGTGGGTCTGTATGCAGGTATAGGCATTAAGTCCGAGGCTGTGGAAGCCAACGGTATTCAGCCCTCTGCCAGCGATGAGCAGGCTGCCGCCGAGCCCGCTGTCGAAGGAAAAGCAGCGATTGCCGAGTCCAAGACCTATGCCATGGGCAACCCCGACGCCCCTATCAAGATCAAGGAGTTCGCTTCCTTAAGCTGCCCGCACTGCGCGGATTTTCATACCGGCACGCTGCCGCAGGTCAAGAAAGAGCTGATCGATACGGGCAAGGTCTATTTTGAATTCGTGAATTTCCCGTTGAACGCGCCCGCCATGGACGGCGCGCTGGTGGCGCTATGTATGCCGGAAGAACGCTACAACCAGTTTATTTCCTTCCTGTTCGAGCAGCAGGCGAAATGGGCGTTTGACGCCAATTACCGTAGCATCCTGAAACAGAACGCCAAGCTTCTGGGTGCTTCGGAGGAGAAGCTGGAAGCGTGCCTCGCCGATGAAGGCAAAAAACAGGAAATCGTCAAGGCCATGCAGGATGCCAGCGCGCAATACGGCATTCAGTCCACGCCCTCTTTCGTCGTGAACGACACGACGACGATCGGCGGCGCCCTGCCGTTCGATGAGTTCAAGAAGCGTGTGGAAGCGGCGGCGGAACTAGACAAGAAG
>CAKTCH010000198.1 GCA_934538895.1 uncultured Alphaproteobacteria bacterium | reverse complement strand
GTCCTGGGTCGAGAAGATGTTGCAGGACGACCAGCGGACTTCCGCGCCCAGCGCTTCCAGCGTTTCGATCAGAACGGCGGTCTGAATGGTCATGTGCAGGCAGCCGGCGATGCGCGCGCCCTTCAGCGGCTGTTTCGGGCCGTATTCCTTCCGGATCGCCATCAGGCCGGGCATTTCGGTTTCGGCGATGGCGATTTCCTTGCGGCCCCATTCGGCGAGGGAGATGTCTTTTACTTTATAGTCATTTTCGACGGCTTTAGGCGCAGCGCTCATAGGTTCGATCCTTGAAAGGTTAAGTTTTAAAAGTCGGGCGGTTTTACCGGTTATTAAGAAAACTGCGACAGAATAGGGTTTCATGCCGAAAAGGCAAGAAAAACCGCCAATCCGGGGAAATTATTTATGGCTTTGCGATACCGTGCCGGGAAAGATACCGTGACGGGCCAGACGGCCCTATTCGGTCATGAAGAAGAAGGGTTGCCTTTTCACGGCGGGGCAGAGTTCCCGCTGGCTCTTTTTATGCCTGCCACTGTTGCGTTTCCGCTGCCTGTGCAGCAGCTTGCCGAGAATATGGCCGATCTGCTGAATCGCAAAGTGCCGCGGCATAGCCTGCATTCAGGTGACGACGCTGTTTTTTATAGCCGTGCCGATAACGGTATCATGCTGCGCACAAAGGGGGATGGGGGCGTTTCCGTTCCGGCGCTCAGTGTGATCGTCAGCAGCAAAAGCTCGGTGGCCGATCTCGGGCATGAGGTGTTGGCGCGCATGGATCAGGATTTTATGAAACGGGTCTGTGATACGATTGTGCCGGAATCAGCTCCGGAAGCGCAGCATAAGGGGCCGGGAACACCGGCCGCGCATCCCTAAGCTTTTTTGAGCTGTCATCCCTCGGCTGCGCTCGGGATGACGACCTATTTTCCTGTTTATATTAACGCGCAATGTCCCGGTGCAATATAGTTACGCCAAAGCCTTGCGCTTCCAGCCATGGCTTTAACGTTTCGACTGTATAGACGGAGCGGTGGTGGCCGCCGGTGCAGCCGACAGCGATGGTCAGGTAGCTTTTACCCTCCGCCGCATAGCGGGGGAGCAAGGGGGCGATCAGGTTTTTGGCGTTATCGGCGAAGGCTGCGAAATCGGGATCGGTCGCAATATATTCGCCTACGGCTTTATCCAGCCCGGTCAGGTTTTTCAACTGCGGTACCCAGTATGGATTTTTCAGAAAACGTACGTCCAGCACCGTATCGGCCTCGCGCGGCAGGCCGAAGCGGAAGCCGAACGACATCAGGGTTACAGTCAGGTGGCCTTGCGCGCCGCGCCCGAACAGATTTTCGATCGTACGGTTGAGTACGTGCACCGACATGCCGGTGGTGTCGATCACATGGTCGGCATGGCCCTGCAAGGGGGCGAGCAGTTCCTGCTCGATCTTGATTCCGGCGCTGGAAGGGCGGTCCTGTGCCAGCGGATGGCGGCGGCGCGTTTCTGTAAATCTCTTTTGCAGCTCGGGTTCGTCCGCCGTCAGATATAATAATGTCGCAGACGTACGCTGGCATACGGCCAAAATCTCCCCGGCGGAAAAGCCGCGGGAGCGGGCATCGACGCCGATAGCCATCGGGTGTGCGCCCTTCGACTGGTCGGCCAGAAGCGCCTCGACCAAGGTGAGCGGAAAGTTATCGAAGGTTTCGAAGCCGATATCCTGCAATTGTTTCAGGGTCGATGACATGCCCGCGCCGGATAACCCGGTAACGATCAGGAGCGGCGGTGTCAGGGCGGTGCTTTCATCTGCTGTATCTGTCATTACCTTATGCCTTTTACGCTGTTTAAATTTTCTGGGGATCAAGCCCTGCTGCCCTTAACCTTGGAGCGATTTTCTTCATCTTAAGAAATTCTGTTCCAAACGCCGGCCCTATCCCAAGATGCTCGCAGAATTCCTTGCCTGTTATATCTTTAAGCTCCTCCGCATACTTAATAACTTGAAGATGTAGTTCCGCGATATACCCGTTGCGTGGTGAACTAATCATGGCAGCTTTAATCTCCTTTAGTATCTGGCTTGTCGTCATAATAGACTCCTTAAGTTTGGTTCAATGAGTATATTTAATATATTTCAGCTAAATTATAAAGTCAATATTATTTTAGCTAAAATAAAATTTATTCGTTTATCTTGCTTTTATGCCCGGTCCAGTTCGACGCTGAACCGCGCGCCTGTCACCGCATCGCCGCTATTCTGGCGGTTCTCGGCCCAGATTTTGCCGCCATGAGCGGTGACGATCTGATGGGCGATCGACAGGCCGAGGCCGGAATGACGGCCATAGGCTTCATGTTTGGGGCGCTCGCTGTAAAAGCGCTCAAAAACGGCGGTGCGTTTGTTTTCCGGAATGCCAGGCCCCTGATCGTCGACCGTCACGCGTACGGCTGTTTTGTCCAGCGTAAGCGTGATGGTCACCAGCCCGCGCGGCGGCGAGAAGGACAGGGCGTTGGAAATCAGGTTTTCAAATACTTGCGCGAGCCGGCTTTCGTTACCGCGCACAAAAATAGGCGGCGTGCCGTTGGTAACCAGGCGGATTTGCGGCGTTTCATCGGCGCTGCGGCCTGTAAAATTATCGCGTAGGCCGCTGCGTTCCATCGGGTTTTTGTGTGCATCGGCCAGTTTATGCAGCAGCAAATAGAGATCGATATCGTCCATCTCGTCGCGCGACAACTCGGCATCGAGGCGTGAGGCGTTGGAAATATCGGTAATCAGGCGGTCAAGGCGCTGGACATCGTGCTGAATGATTCCCATCAGCTTGTCCTTGTCCTTCTGGCTCTTGACGACGGCAGCGGTTTCGACGGCGCTGCGCAACGAGGTCAGGGGGTTCTTGATTTCATGCGCCACGTCCGCGGCGAAGCGTTCAATCGTGTCCATACGGTCCCATAGTGCCTGCGTCATGGCGCGCAGCGATATGGAAAGATCGCCGATTTCGTCGTAGCGGTGGCTCAGATCGGGAATTTCAATCTGGCGTCCGCCCTTGCCGTGGCGAATATTCTCGGCGGCGCGGGCCAGCCGCCGCAGGGGGCGGCCAATGATCCCGGCCAGATAAAGCGAAAGGAAGATCGTTACGCTCAGGGAGCCCATGAAAATGGTCAGCACTTCGAAACGGACCTGATTCATGGCCTGCTCGACGGCCTTGCCCTCGCGGCTCAATACCACCACGCCCATGACCTGACGGCCTTTTTGCACCGGCGCGGCGGAGGACAGGATGATCTTGCCGTCGATGTTGCGGAAAGCGGTGCCGCTGACATGCCCTTCCAGTGCGTAAGGAGCATCGGGAAAATCCCTGGCGTTTTTCGAATTGATCATCGGGTAGAGATCGAGGCCCTGATGATGCGGCAGCAGCAGTGTCAGCAGCTGCGCGGTCTTGCGGATGATTTTTTGCGCAGCATGTGCCGGGGCGGGCGGGCCCATGGGTTCCTTGTGGCGGATGGCGCTGCGGGACAGCAATTCTTCCGAATCGCCGATCATCTTGCCGTCGATATTGAAAAGATAGGTGCGGCTGTCGGTGGTTTCGCCCAGACGGCGCACCATGCGACGGGCC
>CAKTCH010000197.1 GCA_934538895.1 uncultured Alphaproteobacteria bacterium | reverse complement strand
ATTCTGCCATGTTGCAAATGAGAAAGGATGGATAGACGCATACCTTCAAGAAAAAACACCTAAAAAATCTCCTTAGAAAACCGCCAGATACAACAAGAAACCTTCTATACAAAAGAGTATGCGCCGAAGATATCCAAAACAGTTTAATAGAAAAAGCTAAAGAAACAACAAGATGCCTGATCTAAGAAAAATGCCTCCAAATGAAACTATAGTTTTAGATAGCGGTGAAATCATTATGGGTAGCCACCACGATAGCATGGGATTCAGTATCATCTGGCTCCTAATACTTCTTCAAATCATCCTCATTCATACAAATTGGTGGGCATATAACGCCTATTACATGCGCCCCGCATTTAACCAGCCACAAATATTTTGGAACCCGTTGACAAGAAAACTATTACTCACTCTGCCATGGGTAGGGATAATAGGACTTATAGTATCTGCGTTCTTTCTCACGGATCATCCTTGGATATTTCTGCTCTTCACTGTCTCATGGTGGGGAATGATTGGATATAGAGGATACGCGCGCCTTAGAAAGCAAAGCGTAGAATCCATATACGGCGCATCTGAAAAAGAAATGGCGGAGTCCATATACTCTAACAATAACACCGCCCACAGATTGCCCAGACACGACAAGGATGCACCAACGCCGTCAAAAGAATGGTTAATAGATCAGATTTCTTATAGTGATATCATCAGCGGCAAGGTATCTGAGGTTTTAGATAAATCAGATCACTGGGCGCTGCCTTTCATTACTCCTGAAAATGAAGAGTGGCGCAGAATTCAGGAAACGTTGCAAGCTGACGATGAAATATGGATGTTTTCTTCAATGAAAACGGGAATCAAAAGCCCATGTCATTGGCTCGGCATCTGCATCATAAGGAACGGAGAAGTTGTAAATCACATATCTGAAGTCATTCATATTTCTTACCGAAGGTAGGCTTGATATCTAGCATAAATACACAGAGACACCTCACTCAAAAACAGAGGTGTCTCTTTTTTGAATTCTCAGGATAGCAATGCCTTTAAAACTTCGGCAGTTCGAAACCGGGCGGCAAGCCCATGCCTTCCATCATGTTGGCGGTTTCCGCCGCCATGGTCTGGTCGGCGTTCTGGCGCGCCATGTTGATCGCCGCCATCACCAGATCCTCGAGCGTTTCGACGTCGGACGGATTGACGATATCCCGCGAGATTTTCAGGGAGCGCACCTCGCCCTTGCAGGTCAGCACGCAGCGCACCAGCCCGCCGCCGGAAACGCCTTCGACCTCGGTCATAGCCAGTTGCGCCTGCAATTCCTCCATGCGCTGCTGCATGACCTTGGCTTGCTTCATCATTTCGGCGATATTCATGTTCACACTCCTTTTATTGCTGTGTTCTGATTTTAACGGTGGCGCCGGGGAACATCTGCACGATATTCGATACCAGCGAATGATTTCGCGCCTCTGCCAGCAACGCCTCGTCGGCGATCTGCTGCTGTTCATAGAGAGACGGTGCGGTGGGCGAACCGGTTTCGCTCATCATCCAGACCTGCCCGGTAATATCCTTCAGGGCCCTGGACAAATCGGACAACATGGTCGGCACCATATTCTGATCGTAAGCGATTTCCATGCGCCCTTCCTCGATGCGGCCCATGCGCACATACTGATAAACGTCCGCCGCCAGACGGTGGTAACCGCGCAGGCGCAACCCTTCCTCCAGCGTTTGCAGCGACACGATTGCCGGAACCGGTACAGGTGCGGCAACGACGTCTTCAATCACCGGCGGCACCGGCAGGGCGGCGACATTGCCGCCCCCCGCGATCGTGCGCAATTGCGCCACCGGCTCCGGCACACGCGCATCGGCGGAGCGTGTAATGCCGCCCGTCAGATTCACGGCTTCGCCGCTTTTTATTTTCCTGATGAGATCGCCCGGATCGGGCAAATCGGAAGTATAGGCCAGACGGATCAGCAGCATTTCGAGAGCCGCGCGCTGTTGCGGGGCGGATTGCACTTCGCCGACGCCTTTCAGCAGCAACTGCCATGCGCGCCCCAGGGTAGGCATCGACAAGGCGGCGGAAAGAGACGCGATGCGGGTTTTCAGATCCGGCGACACGCCGTTATCTTTTTCGATCATCGCCGGAACGGCGCGGTATCGCGCCATTAAATGCGTAAGCTCCAGCAAATCCTGCACGATCACCAGCGCATCGGCACCGCCACGCGCCAGATCGTCCATAATATCCAGCGCAGGTTCACAGGCCCCCTTCAGCGCATGTTCCAGCATATCGAGGATACGCGTACGATCCGCCAGCCCCAGCATGTCGCGCACCTGCGTCACGGTGACCGCTTCGTTCGAAAGCGCGATCGCCTGATCGAGCAGGCTCAACCCGTCGCGTACCGAACCGTCGGCCGCGCGCGCGATCATGGTCACCGCGTCGTCTTCAGCCTTCACGTTTTCAAGGCCGCAAATCCTCTGATAATGCGCGGCCAGCGTCGCCACATCGACACGTTTCAGATCGAAGCGCTGGCAGCGCGAGAGCACCGTCACGGGCACTTTACGAATCTCAGTAGTGGCGAAGATAAATTTCACATGCGGTGGCGGC
The DNA here is from genome assembly GCA_934538895.1 of uncultured Alphaproteobacteria bacterium. Taxonomy (GTDB): domain Bacteria; phylum Pseudomonadota; class Alphaproteobacteria; order Micavibrionales; family Micavibrionaceae; genus Micavibrio_C. The sequence goes on along the minus strand of CAKTCH010000197.1, from coordinate 1,045 downwards.
TCCTCCAGCGTCTTCAACAGCGCGTTGAACGCGTTCTTGGAAAGCATGTGCACTTCGTCGATGATATAGATCTTGTAACGGGCGGATACGGGCGCATAACGCACGCCGTCCAGAATCTCGCGAATGTCATCGACCCCGGTGCGGGACGCGGCATCCATCTCGATCACGTCAGGATGGCGGTCCTCGGCAATCGCGCGGCAAACCTCGCAATCGTCCGTCGGCCCCGTGGTTGGCCCCGCCGCGCCGTCCGGCCCGGTATAATTCAGCGCCTTGGCGATAATGCGGGCCGTCGTGGTCTTCCCCACGCCGCGCACCCCGGTCAGCATGAAAGCATGGGCGATCCGGCCCGATTCGATGGCGTTACGCAGCGTGCGCACCAGCGCATCCTGCCCGATCAGCTCATCGAAATGGCGCGGGCGGTACTTGCGGGCGAGAACCCGGTAAACCGCGGCATCCTTATGATTTTCCTGTATGTCCGACATGAGTAACTATCTAGGGGGATTTCGGGCGCGATGCAAACCCGGAAGGGCGGAAAACGCCGCTTTTGCCACATATAATATACGCAATATACGCGCACACGCCTGTTTTTAGACGAACGCCCCTCCGGCGGCCAACGCTCCCCACCGCCCTCATCGTCTCAAATATTATTTATGGAAAAGAAAAATGGAAGACTGGACACGACCCGGCGAAATTCGTTACGGCTGCTGCCTCTCGGCCCTGACCGGATTGGCGACACGCGCGCCCGCGCCAGCCTTCCGCCGACTGATATAGGCGATCAGGCTGCCGGATGCAAGTTTTAGGTTGAAATCAAAAACCGGGCACTATACCAATAACCCGCTGTTTCAAGCACGCCGTTGTAGCTCAGGGGTAGAGCAACGCATTCGTAATGCGTGGGTCGGGGGTTCAAATCCCTTCAACGGCACCATTTTTTCTGGAAAAACCGATTGTGAATCGGATCAATCACTTAGAGAAAATCTTTATAGATTGAAAAATGGTAACCAGCCGGATTCTTTAAACTGGTTAACGTCCACGCCCTGCTTATCTC
>CAKTCH010000196.1 GCA_934538895.1 uncultured Alphaproteobacteria bacterium | reverse complement strand
TTGGTCTTTTTCCTGGTAGATTTACGGGGCGCCATTGATTTATTTCCGGAATAATAAAATTTCGCGTTACTTATAGGCCATAGCGTAGCGCATTTCCAGCTTTTGCTAAGGGTTTTGCTGTGATTTTATCGCGACTTTTTTGCGGCGGTTCAAAGAGGGGGCCTGTAAATTCAGGTGCAATCGACCCAGTAACGGCGGCGGGCGGGGAACTGGCCGGTTTCGGGGGTTTCATCGTCGAAGACGCCGCCGCAGGATTCGATGACCTTGATCGCATGTTCGTCATCGGGGCCGACGGTGATCAGGGCCTTTTCAATGCCCAGATAGTTGGCGAAGGGCAGGGCTTTGAGCAGGATCTTCTTGCCGAAGCCGTTGCCGCGCATGGTCGGGCGGATGACGAAATGAATATGGCCGCCCCATTTCTCAAGATGCCAGTTAAGGCGGTGGCGGATATCCACCGTGCCCAGATATTCATCGTCCTTCACCAGCCAGAGAATTGTTTCCGGCACGGGCTCTACCCAATCCTGATAGGGCTGGTGCGGATAGCCGCGCTCGGCGCGCAAGGCCTCGATAAAAGCCGGGAAGTCGGCGCGGATGCGTGCAATGTCCTGATGCAGGTAACGGCCTTCCTCGTGGTACTCAGCGAGTGCCGCGAGAAAGCTTTCTTTATATTCGGGCGCGGGGCGGACCAGCTTGGAGGCGGACATGGGAAACTGCTTTGTCGGTATTAAAATACCCTGATATTTCAGGGTGTTACATTTTAATATCTCTTTTGCGGTGCAATATCAAGCTTAAGCCGCTTTTCCTTTTTAAATCAGGAAGATCGTTGCAAGGCCTAGAAAGGCGAAGAAACCGACGATATCCGTTATCGTCGTCAGAAATACCGACGATGCCACGGCGGGATCGGCGCCGATACGGTCCAGCAGAATGGGGATGAAGGCGCCGAAGAACCCGGCGGTAATCAGGTTGATGATCATCGCGGCGCCGATCACGGCGCCCAATACCGGATTCTGGAACCAAAGGCCAGCGGTGGCGCCGACCATAGTGGCGAACAGCAGGCCGTTGATGGCGCCGACGCCGACTTCCTTCATCAGGATGCGGCGTTCGTTGACGCGCGAGAGTTCGTTGGTGGCCAGCGAGCGCACGGCCACGGCCAGCGCCTGTGTGCCAGCGTTGCCGCCCATGCCGGCGACGATCGGCATCAGCACGGCGAGAGCGACCAGCTTTTCGATCGTGTCGCTGAACAGGGAAATGATGCTGGCGGCCAGCATGGCGGTAAACAGGTTGATGAACAGCCAGCGGAAACGCGACGACGCGGTCGAGATCACGGCGCGGTAAAGGTCGCTTTCGCCGACGCCGCTCATGCGCAGCAAGTCTTCCTGCGCTTCTTCATCGATGACGTCCACCACGTCGTCAATCGTAATCATGCCGATCAGGCGGTCTTCCTCATCCACCACGGGGGCGGAGGTGATGTCTTCGCGCATGAACATCTGCGCGACTTCTTCCTGGTTCATCGCCGCCGGAACCGGGTGGATGTCGTCGAGTTTCAACTGGTCGATCTTTTCAGAACGGCGTGCGCGGATGAGGTGGCTCAAGGGAATTTCGCCCACGACCTTATAAGCCGGAGTAATCACGAAAATATCGTAGAAGTAATCGGGCAGGTCTTCGCTGGCGGCGCGCAGATAATCGATGGTCTTTCCCACTGTCCAGAATTGCGGGATGGCGACGAACTCGCGCTGCATCAGGCGGCCCGCGCTGTATTCCGGGTAATTCAGGCCCTCGACCAGCGCCAGGCGCGTGCTGGCGGACAGGTTATGGATGACGTCCTTGCGGGCGTCTTCGTCGATATTTTCCAGCAGATTCAGCGCGTCGTCGCTATCCAGTTGCGAAATGATGTTCGCCACGTATTTGGGCGGCATCCTGGAAAGCATCTGGTTTTGCAGATCGGCGTCCAGCTCGGAATAGGTTTCGGGGCTGAAGGCGACGGCGTGACTGGCGAGCAGGACGGCGCGCTCTTCCTCGCTGATCTTTTCCAGCAGGTCGGCGGCTTCGATGGCGGAAAGCTCGCTGATCATGTGCACGACGGCATCGTCATAGCCGCTGTGCAGGGCTTCAAGGATTTCCTCGATACGTCCGTCGCTCAGGACGTAAGGGGACTCGGACTCAGACGGCTCGCCTGAATCCTGCGCGTTCTGGCGCAATACGTCCAGAAGGTCTTCATCCTCTTTCGTCATGCATCCATTCCTTTCCCCTTCCCTGCGGGAGGGGCAGGGGGAGGGATCAGGCGCTCAAGGCTGCCTTTTCCTGATCGTTTTTATGCTCGGCATCGTAAATCTGGGCTTCGACTGTGGCCACTGCCGTGACGTTGACGATACCACGCGGCGTGATCGAAGTCGAAACGATATGCGCCGGTTTTTCCATGCCCAGAAGCATCGGGCCGATGGAAATGGCGTCGCCCAGCACCTTCAGCATATTGAAGGCGATGTTGGCGGCATCGACGTTCGGCATTACGAAAACATTGGCTTCGCCTTTCAGCGTGGAATTCGGCATGACGATGTCGCGGATGCTCTGGCTCAGCGCGGCGTCGCCGTGCATTTCGCCGTCGATTTCCAGATCGGGGGCGCGGCGGCGTATATCCGCCAGTGCCGCCTGCATCCTGAACGCGCTATCGTTCTCGTGGGTTCCGAAATTGGAATGCGACAGCAAGGCCACTTTCGGCTTCATGCCGAAACGGTGCACGGCTTCGGCGGCCATCAGCGTCATCTCGCTCAGTTGCGCGCTGCTGGGTTCCGGATTCACATGCGTGTCGGTGATAAAATACGTGCCCTTATTCATGATCAGGGCGCTTAAGGCCGCCGGACTTTCGACACCCGGCCGCAGGCCGATGATATCGACCACATGTTTCATATGGTTCTGGTAATTGCCCACGGTGCCGCAGATAAAGGCATCCGCATATCCCTTATGCACCATCAGCGCGCCGATGACGGTGGTGTTAGTACGCAGGCGGGTGCGCGCCGTTGCCGGGGGGACGCCACGGCGTTCCATGATCTGGTGATAGGCCATCCAGTAATCGCGGTAACGCGGGTCGCTCTCGGGGTCGATCAGTTCGAAATCCCTGTTTTCCTCGATGCGCAGGTGCAGGCGCTTGATACGCGTTTCGACGACGTTGCGGCGACCGATCAGGATGGGCTTCGCCAGCCCGTCATCGACGACGATCTGTACCGCGCGCAAGACGCGTTCTTCCTCACCCTCGCAATACACTACTTTTTTCGGCTCGGCCTTGGCGCGTGCGAAGAGGGGGCGCATGGCGATGCTGGTGCGGTAAGTATAGGATTGCAGTTTCTGGCGATAAGCTTCCCAATCGGTTATCGGGCGGGTCGCCACGCCGGTTTCCATCGCGACCCTGGCCACGGCTATCGGCAGATCGACGATCAGGCGCGGATCGAACGGTTTCGGAATCATATAGTCCAGGCCGAAAGAAAGCTGCTCGCCACCGTAAACGGCGGCGACTTCGGCGGTGACTTCCTTGCGGGCGAGGTTCGCGATCGCATGGACGCAGGCGATTTTCATCTCCTCGTTAATGGCGGTGGCACCTACGTCCAGCGCGCCGCGGAAGATGAAGGGGAAGCACAGGACGTTATTCACCTGATTGTTAT
>CAKTCH010000195.1 GCA_934538895.1 uncultured Alphaproteobacteria bacterium | reverse complement strand
GCGCTGGGCTGTGACGTGCAGCGCGCGGGGCATCATGTGAGCGTGACCGGGCCGGACAAGCTCAAGGGAGGGCAGGTATTCGATTTCAATCCCTGTTCCGATAGTACCCCGGCGTTCATCGCCGTGGCGCCGTTCGCCGATGGCGTATTGCAGGTGACGAATGTCGAACATATCCGCAAGCATGAGTCCGACCGCCTGACCGTTATGCGCGAAACATTGGAGAATGCCGGAATCGGTGTCAAGGAAGCGGCGGACGGGCTAACCGTGACGCCGGGGGTGCCTTCTTATGTCACGGTCGATCCGCATGACGACCATCGTATGGCGATGGCGTTCAGTATCATGGCGGTGGCGGGGCAGGGGGGGAAAATACTCGACCCGGCCTGCGTGTCCAAAACCTGTCCGGATTATTTCCAGCTTTTGCGGAAACTGGGCATTGCGTGTGAGATAGAAATTTAAGTTAACCTGTCATTCCGCGCGTAGCCGAGGGACCTGCTCCGCTCGGGATGACAGGTTAAAGCATTGAGTTTGTAAAAAATGGAAACGCGTATTGCTGACGACCTGATTGAATATCCCGATGCGTTGGCCGCCATGGAGCGGCGCGTGGCGGATATTCATGCGGGGATAGCGCCGGAGATGGTGTGGCTGCTGGAGCATCCGCCGCTTTATACGGCGGGGACGAGCGCCAGGGCGTCTGATCTGCTGAATGCCCGCTTCCCGGTGTTTGAAACCGGGCGCGGCGGGGAATATACATATCATGGTCCCGGCCAGCGGGTCGGCTATGTGATGCTCGATCTGAAGAAGCGCCAGCGCGTTCCCGACATCAAGCGTTACGTCTGGCAGCTTGAGGAATGGATTATACGGGCGCTGGGAGAATTCTGCATCAACGGCGAACGCCGCGAAGGGCGTGTCGGCATCTGGGTGGCGCATGACGGTACAGAGTCGAAGATTGCGGCGCTGGGGGTGCGTATCCGGCATTGGGTCAGCTATCACGGCATTGCCATAAACGTCGATCCCGATCTGTCTCATTTTCAGGGGATCGTGCCATGCGGTATTCGTGAATTCGGCGTGACGTCCTGCCACGATCTCGGCTTCAGGATTTCCATGGATGATCTGGACGCGGCCTTGCTGAAGCACTGGGATAGTGTTTTTGAGGAGACTCAGGGGGCGGGGGCCTTCAGGGATTCTGCCTGATCTTTTACGAAGATCTGTAAAGCTACTGCAAGCCGGGTCAGCGTGTTGCGCATTTTTGCGCCTTTGACTTGATCATAGGTGAGCGATGATTGATCCATATACAGGTCGCGGGCGATTTCTATTTGCAGGCTGTGGCGGCCCCGATGCGGAGCGGCGGTGGTTTTTATCAGCGCGCCGCCGGGATAGGGTCTGTTCATCGCCACACTTAAATTTTCACGTTTCATGAAATCGCAAACGAAGTCTACGAGGGGCTGTGCCGCCGCCGTACCGTAGAGGTCGCCGAGGATGATATCCTTATCGGCGGGCGCGTCCTGGCGCGGGACGGAATGGAAGTTGAAATGCACTGCAAAATCATGATGTTGATATGCTTTATTCATCAGATTTATCAGGGTGGTGTAGTAGGGGATGTAATATCTATCAATGCGCTTTTTGACTTCCTGAACAGTTAGTTGCGATTTGTCATTAAAGGCTTGAACAAGAGTGCCGTCCTGACGCTTGAGGAGAAAGGGAATTAAGCCCATTCCCCTTCTGACATTGGCCGTCAGGTCGTGCGGGAAAGGCCAGTATTCGCCGTTGAAAATCGCGGGGTCGATTTCGGAGATGGCGCGGTTGACGTCGATGATCGTGCGCGGGATTTGTGTTTCCAGAACGGGGATACCTGCTTTCGGCACATCCGCCAGCAGAACGTCGACGAAGGCATCCCACAACCATGTGTCACTGCGGGCGCTATGCGGATTATCGAAAACGATGGGGGAAATCGTTTCTGTGTCCCGCTGGTGGACGATGGCAGGTTTAGAAGTACTCATGCGCTTATCCTTATAAGGACGAGCTGTCGATTGCAAGTCTGTCCAGACGGGGTATAGTCGGATCTTTGAGGGGGTTGTTTATGTCTTCCGCTGTGTATGACGCGCTTGTGAGTTTGCAGGAGCTTTATCCTGAAAAGATCGATCTTTCGCTGGACCGGTTGCGCCGTCTTCTAGGCAGGCTGGGCAATCCGCAGGACAGAACTCCGCCTGTCATTCATGTAGCGGGGACGAACGGCAAGGGGTCGACTATAGCTTTCATGCGGGCGATCATGGAGGCAGCGGGTTATAAGTGCCATGTTTATACGTCGCCGCATCTGCTTGTTTTCAATGAGCGTATCTGCCTGGCCGGGGAATTGATCGGTGATGAATATCTGATTGAGATTTTTGATGAGGTTAGGGCGGTAAATAACGGGGAATTCATCACATTCTTTGAAATTACTACGGCGGCGGCCTTTCTGGCGTTTTCGTGCGTGCCTGCCGATGTGCTGTTGCTGGAAACGGGGATGGGCGGCCTGAACGATGCGACCAATGTCGTGCGTGCGCCGCTGCTGGATGTGATTACGACCATCTCGCGCGATCATACGGATTGGCTGGGGCAAACGCTGCCGGACATTGCCTCGCAGAAAGCGGGAATCATGCGCGCGCATGTGCCATGCGTAGCCGGTCAACAGATGGATTGGGCGCGTGCCGAAGTGATTCCGGCCCTTCAAAAATATGCGAACGAACTACAGGCTCCGCTTATATGGAATTGGCGTGTAGAGGATCGTCAGGGGCTGATGCATGTGAATTTTCAGGGTGGTACGCATGTTTATCCTGCGCCGAACCTGCCGGGGGCGCATCAGTTCTGGAATGCGGGGCTGGCGATCGTCGCGCTGAAAAGTCAGGATAAATTCGTGATGACCGAGGATGAAATCGCGCGCGGCGTGCAGGCAGCAGAGTGGCCGGGGCGGCTGGAGCATATTTGCAGGGGGCCGCTGGCGGAAGGCTTGCCGCCTGGCTGGTCGCTTTGGTATGACGGCGGCCATAACGATAGCGGCGGCGAATTTTTGGGGCAGCAGGTTAAGGCTTGGACGGCTGAGGGGCCTGTACATGTGGTTACGGGAATGCTGCAAAGCAAGGACCCGGCGATTTGCCTGGGGCCGATATTGCCACATATCGAAACACTTTCGACGTTTTCTTTCGCCAATGGCCCGTTCGATCAGACTGCACCAAGTTACCCGGCGGCGGAACTGGCTGAAAAGCTGAGGGCGTATCGGGCCGATGTGCAGGCTTACGATTCCCTGAAAGAGGCGCTGGGGGCTGTGGTGAAGTGTGGAAGGCCGGGACGTATCCTCGTGATGGGGACGCTTTATGCTTATAAAGAGCTGTTTTGATTTTCCTGTCATGGATTAATCGGCGGCGATTTTGTGGGTGCGGGCGGCTGTGTAGTCAATCAGCCATTGGGAAAACTTCTCAATATCGCTTTTCAAAACATTGAAATTCCTGTTTTTTTCCAGTTTACGTTCATCCCAGTACAGGCCCTTGTTGATTTCGATTTGCAGGCTGTAGCGGCCCATCAGCGGGTTGCTGTAGCGCCGGACCAGTTCGACTCCTTTATAGGGTGAATTTACCGCTACCGCGTAGCCGAGGCTTTTCAGATAATCCCGTACATCTCGGGTGAAGTCCGGCAGGCAGGTGGTGCCGTTGCGGTCACCGAGAACGAAATCGGGCTGGCCGTTACCGATGCGGC
>CAKTCH010000194.1 GCA_934538895.1 uncultured Alphaproteobacteria bacterium | reverse complement strand
TTCAGGCCGTCTACGTCAGCCCCATGGCGCGCCCGCGCGAAACAATGGAAATAATGACCCAAGGCTACAATCTTCCCGTTGAAACCGTACCTGATCTCAAAGAGTGGAATTTGGGAGGCTGGTCGGGAAAAGGGTATAACGACGTACCCGATATATTTGAACACAAACCACACCCGCCCGGCGGGGAATCATGGGCTGACTTTGAATTAAGATGCCTGAATGCCTTTAAGAAAATCGCGGAAGATAAACGCAAAATCCTGATTGTGGCTCACGGGGGCGTTTGGCACACATACGCCCACAGGATCAGCCACGCCCAACTGGATATAGACAACTGCAAACTTGTGGAAATCTGCCGCCACGAACTGGCCGCTATAGACATGACTTCCGTACCCCTAAAGGCTTGATTAACATAAGTTTTAGCTATTCTTTGACAAAAACCGGACGGAAACATAGATTGCTGCCATGACCTATAATCCTGAGCTACTCGACAAGGCCAAGCGCCACCCTGAAAAGCAGAAAAACCCGGATCGTCCGATGGGTAAAAAACCCTCGTGGATTCGTGTAAAGGCGCCGCAGGGAAAGGTCTATCATGAAACGCGCAATGTCGTTCATTCTCTAAAGCTGACAACCGTATGCGAAGAGGCGGGCTGCCCGAACATCGGCGAATGCTGGGAAAAACAGCACGCCACTTTCATGATTATGGGCGAGGTCTGCACCCGCGCCTGCTCCTTCTGCAACGTCGCCACCGGCAAGCCGAACGCGCTGGATAAAATGGAACCGCTGCGCGTCGGTGTGGCGGTAGAAAAAATGGGCTTGAAACACGTCGTGGTCACCTCGGTTGACCGGGACGATCTCTCCGACAGCGGTGCCGATCACTTCATCAAAACCATCGGCGCTATCCGCTTCAAATCGCCCGATACGACCATCGAAATCCGGCCCGGCGATTTTCGTGGCAAAATCGATGATATAGACGCCGTCGCCCGCGCCCGCCCGGATGTGTTCAATCACAACCTTGAAACCGTGCCGCGCCTGTACCCGACCATTCGCCCCGGCGCGCGCTATTTCCGCTCCCTGCGCTTGCTGCAACGTGTAAAAGAAATCGATCCTTCCATCTTCACCAAATCCGGCCTGATGGTCGGCCTTGGCGAAACCAGGGAAGAAGTGGGGCAGGTCATGGACGACATGCGCGCCGCCGGCATCGACTTCCTGACCGTCGGCCAATACCTGCAACCGACGCCGAAACACGCCCCGGTCATGCATTTCTGGACGCCGGAAGAATTTGAAACGCTGGAGAAAATGGCCCGCGCCAAAGGCTTCCTGATGGTATCCGCTTCGCCGCTGACCCGCTCCAGCTACCATGCCGGTGACGACTTCGCCCGCCTGCGTATGGCAAGGGAAGAGAAGCTGCGCGTAAGCGCCGCAGAGTAAAACACGGCCGTCATTGCAGCATAGCGAAGCCATCCGGAAATGGTGCCTTTAGATAAATTTATGAACGGCTTCGTCGCGACATTCCTCGCAATGACAATGCAAAGAGAATCACGGCATGAATAAATACAAACTCATCGTCAATGTCCCTTTGACCCATGCCGATGCGGTCCGGGAAGCCTTGAGCAAAGCCGGGGCGGGGTGTTTCGGCACTTACGACAACTGCTCCTTCTCCATACGCGGCACAGGCCGCTTCATGCCCGGCGCACAGGCAAACCTCTATATAGGAAAAGCCCATCAGCTGGAAATCGTGGAAGAAGAACAGATTCAGGTTGATGTCCTGTATGAAGATATGAAGGCCGTTCTTGCGGCGCTCAAATCGGCACACCCTTATGAAGAACCTGGCTATGAAATCTATCAGATGGCGGATGAAAGTATTTTCTAATGCCCACCCACGCCGAACAACGCGCCATGCCTTATACCTGCGAACAGATGTTTGATCTGGTCGCGGGCGTCGATAAATATCCGGAATTCCTGCCATGGTGCCTCGCCAGCCGCATTACCAAGCGGGAAGGCAACGTTTTCTACGCTGATCTCGTTATCGGCTATAAAATGGTCCGCGAAAGATTCGGCTCCCGCGTGACAACCTTGCGCCCCGATCATATTCATGTGGAATATCTTTCGGGGCCCATGAAGCACCTGTCCAACCATTGGCGTTTCATCCCGCAGCCTGACGGCACCTGCCTGATCGATTTTTACGTCGATTTCGAATTCAGGAATCCGGTCCTGCAAAAACTGATCGCCGTTTTCTTCGGAGAAGCCGTCAAGCGCATGGTCGGCGCCTTCGAAGCGCGCGCGCAACGGCTTTACGGCTGATCAAGACCCGGGAAAGGCAGCGGTCGGTACAAAAGATTTACGTTCTGGTGCTGGAATCGCACGCTCTGCCGCCTCCATATACATATCCAGAACACGGTACTCAGGAGAACCCGGAACGGCTTGTTCATGCTGCTCGGAAAGCAGCTTGAAACGATTGCCGTAGGTTTCCATGACACAACTCCGGAACGTGTCGCGCAAATCTATATTCTGATCCGCAGACGGCCGCGAAACCGGTTTTTTATCCGGCAATGACATATTATCCGATGCCCCGGAAAAACACTGCCGTATGCTGCGGCTCCAGATATCTTTACCATTCACTAAAGCGGAATCATGCATCGCATATGAATGCATCGTGCGATCCAAAGATTCCGCAACACCTTTGGCAATATTGTCGGCAGCCTTATCAAAAACAGCCCTGTCTCCATCCGCGAAAGCAGACCCTTTCATAAACGGTGTTGTCGTATGAATCTGTATGGCCCCTTCATTCATCACGACTTCATCTATACTGGCAATTACTCTATGATCTAACTGATCTTGCAACGATGTCTTATCGCCGACCATATTTAAAGACTGTGCCCGTAAAAATACGTCCTTCGCGTATTCGTCGGAATAAATCTCCCCCTCCCTCGTAAAAGCCGCAGACTCTTTACCGCTCCCCACCGGCATATCGGTATGCAGCCCATATGCATTATGTGCCGCTGCATACCGCAAGTGCCCTAATTCGTGAGGAAGGATGAAATACCGTTTCTGATCATCAGCGTAATCATTAATCCTGTTATTTATCAATGACTGACTTTCTCCAGAAAGCCCGCTGGTCGACAACGCAACAGGCTTATCAGACAGCATGATAATACCGGCCCTTAAATCAGTGCGCTCATCCTTACCCTTAATCATAATGGAAAGTGAGGCGTTTTTTACATCACCAGTCACTTCCGCAAGAATCAAAGATCCTCTAAGCGCAGCACCGAGGAGAGTAGCGTGGGAAGGGGATTTTTCCATCAGACGATGAAACATCTGTCCCTGCATAATAAGGGAGTCATTCCTTGAAATATTTTGAAGATCTTTCTTGCTCAGGATGTATATTTCGTCATACCCGTTCTCTCCCTCGAAATCTGCGCGCACAAGATCCAGGGTGTTCCTGTAATAAGCTTTAGTTTCTTCATTAGCTATAAAGGACGGCTTCGGCATAAAATTATAGTTCACCTCAGTTTTTTCTTAAAAAAGACTATTTTGATTATTTATAGATTATAAAAGACACAACTTTAATAAAAATTTAATAAGCCACACGCCAGGCTCAGGAATCATTAATGATTCATTTATGAACACAACGCGCACAGCGATCATAACGAAGCCCAACTCATACCGTCATCCCGAGCGCAGCCGAGGGATCTTATCAAGTTTAAACCGGGCAGATCCCTCGGCTGCGCTCGGGATGACGGG
>CAKTCH010000193.1 GCA_934538895.1 uncultured Alphaproteobacteria bacterium | reverse complement strand
GCTGATGGCGCGCGTCTTGACCGGCGTGCCCCGCGTGAACAAGTAAGCCGCCGCCCCCGCCGCCAGGTCCATCTGCGCCAGCAGCCAGCCGCCGAAAATATCCCCGTTGGCGTTGGTATCCGCCGGCATCGGTATAACGACGAGGACCGGATCCCGCCCCTGAATTTCCGGGGGAAGGTCTATATCATGATCGGGATTAATGGGCATATCTCAAGACTGTCGTTAACTTTTAGCTTTTCAATTCCGAACCGATTGTCTATCTAAAAGGACAGGAAGTCCAGAGTTTCCCAGATTTTCCAAACCTTTGCATTATTTTGACCGAAAAATACGGGTAGATTATGGCAGACCTCTTTAACGCCAAAAAAGCCGAAAAAACCGATAGTTACGATGCCGCGGACATCGAAGTGCTCGAAGGCCTCGAACCTGTGCGCAAACGCCCCGGTATGTATATCGGCGGCACGGACGAACGCGCCCTGCACCATCTGGTCAGCGAGATTCTCGATAACGCCATGGACGAAGCCGTCGCCGGGTTCGCCGACCGCATCCAGATATTTCTGAACGCCGACGGCTCCGTCACCATCACCGATAACGGGCGCGGCATCCCGGTCGACAACCACCCGAAATTCCCCGGCAAATCCGCGCTCGAAGTCATCCTGACCACCCTGCACTCGGGCGGCAAATTTAGCGGCAAGGTCTATGAAACGTCCGGCGGCCTCCACGGCGTCGGCTCTTCCGTGGTCAACGCCCTTTCGGACAGGCTCGTCGTGCAGGTATCGCGCAACGGCGCGCTCTATTATCAGGAATATTCCCGCGGCGTCCCGCAAACCAAACTGGAGAAACGCGGTAAAACCGCCGAACAGGGCACAGCCATCACCTTCCATGCCGATCCCGAGATTTTCGGTGCGAAAGCCCGCTTCAGGCCGCTATGGATTTATCAGATGGCCCGCTCCAAGGCCTATCTTTTCCGCGGCGTCGAAATCCACTGGCATTGCGACCCGGCCCTTCTGCAAGAGGAAGGCGGCATCCCCGAAAAGGATATCTTCAAATTCCCGAAAGGCCTGCTCGATTTTCTGGAAGCGTCTCTGGAAAAGCGCGCCACGCTCACCCCGAAACCTTTTTACGGCAACGGCAAGCTGCCCGACGGCGCGGGACAGGTCGAATTCGCCGTCGCCTGGCCGGAAGAAGGCGACGGCTTCACGCATTCTTATTGCAACACCGTCCCCACCCCCATGGGCGGCACGCACGAACAAGGCCTGCGCAACGCGCTCTCCCGCGGCCTCAAAGGCTACGCCGAACTGATCGGCAACAGGAAAGGTGCGATCGTCACCGCCGACGACATCATGGGCGGCGCGGCCATGCTGCTCTCCGTCTTCATCCGCGATCCGCAATTCCAGGGCCAGACCAAAGACAAGCTGGCCTCGGTCGAAGCCACGCGCTGGGTGGAAACCGCGATCAAGGACCATTTCGACCACTGGCTCACCGGCGACCCCGCCGCCGCGAAAAACCTGCTCGAATCCATCATCGACCGCGCCGAGGAGCGCCAGCGCCGCAAGGACGACAAGCTGCTCTCGCGCAAATCCGCCACGCGCAAACTCCGCCTGCCCGGCAAGCTCGCCGATTGCAGCAGGCAGGATTCCGAAGGCACCGAAATCTTTATCGTCGAAGGCGACTCGGCGGGCGGCTCGGCCAAACAGGGCCGCAACCGCGAAACGCAGGCCATCCTGCCCCTGCGCGGCAAAATCCTCAACGTCGTCAGCGCCACCGCCGACAAGATGCGCGCCAATCAGGAAATTCAGGATCTGATCCTCGCGCTCGGCTGCGGTGCGGGCCGCGATTTCAAACTCCAGAATCTGCGCTACGAAAAGATCATCATCATGACCGACGCCGACGTCGACGGCGCGCATATCGCCTCGCTGCTGGTGACGTTCTTCTACACGCAGATGCGCCCGCTGATCGAAAAAGGCCACCTCTATCTCGCGCTGCCGCCGCTCTACCGCCTGTCAGCGGGCGGCATGACAGTCTATGCGCGCAACGACGCCCACAAAGACGAATTGATGAAAACCACCTTCAAGGGCAAAAGCAAAGTCGATACCAGCCGCTTTAAAGGCCTGGGCGAAATGCCCGCCGCGCAGCTCAAGGAAACCACCATGAACCCCGCCACCCGCACGCTGGTGCGCGTCGCCCTGCCCCACGCGATGGAAGCCCTCGGCATCACCGCCGAAATGGCGAAAGCCGACCGCGATTTCAAAGGCGGCGCCAGCGAAGTCGACGACCTCGTCGAACGCCTGATGGGCCGCAACGCCGACGCCCGCTTCCAGTTCATCCAGGAACGCGCCGAATTCGTGCGGGATATCGATATCTAGCCCAGAACTCAGCCCGGTATGACGGTATTAGACGGATTTCTTCGCAAAATTTGCCTTTCGCACGGCTTTAGCTGTATATTGACCCCACTGAACAATGAATAATTAATAATGAGGGTTCAATGGCAAGTCTCCCGCAAAAAACAGCCTTCTTATTGGCCGCCGCACTGGCGAGCGCCGCCGCCCCGGCGCAAACCTGGACAGGTCCATCCCATTACGGCAACCCGCACCATGGACCGCATTACGGGCCGCGCTACGATCCCCGTTATGTACCACCACGCCACCTCCATCAGCATCAACCACATGCTTACCCGTCACAGGTTTACCCACAGCCTTTTTATCCGCAACAGGGGAAGCAGTGGAATAAATGCTATCGCGCCCTGTTCAATCACGCGCCGCTTGATATAGAGCTGCCGCGCACAGGCATCGGGTTTATCGAACGTCAAAACTATGCTTGCCAGTTTGACCTGAGAACGAATCAGGTTATATCCTCCTACAATCTGCGATCTCCTTATGGCGCCGAAGCATACGACCGGGACGTCGATAGAGCCTATATAAGAGAAGACTCCCCCCGCCACGGCCCCCGCTGGTAAGGTAGGGCCAAAAAACAGCGTAAAAACTTGACAAGCGTATAAATATTATGCAAATATTCTACCCAGAATTAAGACAAGCGACCAACGGTAATAACTTTAACAACATCAAAAAAGGGTGAATGACATGAACTTAACCAAAACAATCGCCACAGCAGCATTCCTCACAGCAACCTTGGGCACGTCGGCTGCAAATGCAGACTGCCACGACCAGCAGCAAGAAAAAGAAGCTCCCAGTGCCATGGGTATTTTTGGCGATATCGCAAAAGGTGTCGCAGACAGTATGGTAGCAGGCCTCACACGAGATCTCGGCAGAGAAGCTGCGAACGCTGTAAAAAAGGGCTCAGGAGATTACGCTGGGCATACACGCGAATTGCAGCGTGGGGCTCGCGATGTCGTAACGGGTACAGGAAATGCAGCCAGAAATACCGTCAAAGGTAATTGCCCATAATCCACAGTGCTGACAACAGGCGATTCAGCTCGGCAAAACCGTAAGGTCGCCAGAGGCTTCAGCTCTGAAATTGATAAACCAGTGTATTATTAAGACCCGCCCTGCGCGGGTCTTGCTCTGTCGAACGCACAGCAATAAAGCCTTTATCATACGAAGCGCCCTTAAACAGCCTCCCCAGCCGGAGTGCGAATGATTAATTTAACAACACAGCGCACACAACGATCACAACGAAATCTGGTCTAATACCGCGAAATTCCTACAACACCGTCATCCCGAGCGCAGCCGAGGGATCTGACCCGGTTTAAACTTGATAAGATCCCTCGGCTGCGCTCGGGATGACA
>CAKTCH010000192.1 GCA_934538895.1 uncultured Alphaproteobacteria bacterium | reverse complement strand
CTCGCCGGAATGCCGAGTCCCTCGTCGCTGATGCGGATGGAAAAATAATCGGGCCGCTCGATATACTGAACCTGCACATGCCCGCCCTCGTGGCTGAACTTGACGGCGTTGGCGAGGATGTTGAGGATGATCTGCATGACGCCGCGCTTGTCGGCGATAGCCTCGCGCGGGCGGGCATCCATGCTCAGGTTGATCCGGACGCGGTTTTCAAGCGCCCTGCCTTCCATCATATGGATGGCGGTATGCAGGATTTTTTCGATGGATATTTTCTCGACCGACAGCTTGTATTGCCCGGCCTCGATCTTTGACATGTCGAGAATATCGGTGATGAGGTCGAGCAAATGCTCCCCGCTTTCACGGATGCCTTTGGTGTAGTCCAGATATTTCTCGCTGCCGAGCGGGCCGAACAGCTGATTTTCCAGTATCTCTGAAAAACCGATGATAGCATTCAGCGGCGTGCGCAGCTCGTGGCTCATATTCGCGAGGAACTGCGACTTGGTGGCGTAAGCGTGTTCGGCTTCTTCCTTGGCGCGGCGCAGCGCGGTTTCCTGTGCAATGCGGTCGGAAATATCCTGCATGATCCCGAACAACGCGATGACATCGCCATCGCTGTCCAGCTTGCACCGGCCGCGGCAACGCACATGGCAATAAGTGCCATCCTCGCGCTTGATGCGAAAATCGATATCGTGATCCTGCGCCTCGATGATCGCGCGCTGGAACGCGCGCATCATGCGCCCGATGTCACGGCGATGGACAAACTGGTTGACGATATCGAGGTTCGGGGAAAATTTTCCCGCATCCGTTCCGAAAATACGAAACATCTCGTCTGAAAAATGTATGTCGTCCTGTCCCAGCTTCCAGTGCCAGTGACCGATGAGGCCGATCGATTCAGCTTCGCGCAGCTGCTCTTGCTGATGCGCCAAAGTGGCCTGTGCGCGACGCAGCTCTGTAATGTCTCTGCCGAGCGCGTAATAATTCCCCTCAACGGCGCGGCAGCGCCATTCGATGCGCATAAGGGTGTCTCCCGCTATCATCTGGCAATCGAACGTGATGGCGCGGCGTTCCGTCGGGCCGCGCATCAAATCGCCCAGCACGGTGCGCACGGCGGATTTATCCGTTTCATGTACCAGGTCGATGAACGCGCGCCCCTGCAGGCCGCCGCCCCCCGACCAATGCGTAAACCGGCTGTTGGCGTCGATGATCGTGCCAAGATCGTCGATGATGACCATCGCATCCGGGCTGAGGTCCTGGAATATATCCTTGGTAAAGAAGTTTGCGACCGGCACGGCGGATTCCTGCGCGGGCTGGAGCCAGTCGCGCAATGCCTCCTCTCCCGGCTGCTCGGTATCGGCAGAGGCAATGAGAACGCGGCGGCCGTCAGGCAGGGCCATCCAGTCGAATTGCAACAAGGCGGTCATACCGCTTTGCTCGAAATAAACGCCGTGCAATCCGCTTTGCAGTGAAGCAAACAGGGCCTCTCCTGACGTTATCGGCGCGCGAAAAGCATGGTCCGGATCATCGAAATGAAGAATGTCGAGCAGGTTCATCCGCCTGCCTGTGACCGCCGTGCCGCAGAGCTGCGCGAAGGCCGGCGTGGCATGCAGGATCATGCCGTATTCGTCAGCGGCGACACGCGCGGTGTCGATATCGCTGTGCGGGGAAGACTCTGGCCGCAGGGCATGGTGCATCGTCATGGTAGTCCGGTTATGGGCAGGGGCCTGAAACAGGCGTCGAATCACTTATGCACAGGATACCATAACGAAATTGGCGCTGTAACACCCAAAAACGCCCTCAGGCGGCGCGTTGCAGCAGCGCTTGTTGACGGGCATAGGTTTTAAGATAGGCACGCAGCTCGTCGGCTTTTTTGTATTGGCGCACCCCGTTACAAAATGCGGGTTCGCGCATCTGGCGGGAGAGTTTGGACAGGCGGGCGAGGTGTTGCGGTCCGTCCCGTTCGGGCGAAACCAATAGGGCCAGCAGATCCACCTGTTGCCCGTCGGCGGCCTCGAAATCCAGCTGATGATTGGACCGGACGAGAATCGTGATGGATTGCGTCAGGCTGGACAGGCGCATATCCGCGACGGCGACCCCGCCGCCGATCGAGCAGTTCGCCTGCCTGTCCTTGTCCAGCAGGCGGTCGGCCAGCACACGTTCGCTAATGCCGATCATGCGGGACAGTTCGCTGGCGATGTACTGAAAAGCCTGCTTGCGCGTGGCGGATTTCGGATCGGCCAATACGAGGTCAAACGTAGTATCGTTCATGAACGTGTCCCCAAAACACAGTCATCCTGTTCAAACTTACGCGTGAGTATATAGGCACCCCACGCCTTAAAGGAAAGTTAAAAAATGTCTTTTTCTCATGAAAAAACCACCCGGTATTGCGGGTGGTTTTAATGGCAAAAAATTCATAAATGATGCTTGGGAAAAACACCAAGCTGCGTGTTATTCCTGGGTATCGACCCAGCCGATATTGCCGTCCGCCCGGCGGTAAATCATGTTGATCGCGTTGTTTTTTGCGTTGCGGAAAAGAAGGGCGCTCTGGCCCGACAGGTCGAGGCGCATTACGGCATCGGATACGCTGAGGGTGTGGATTTGCGTGTCCATTTCCGCGATGACCACCGGGTCGACGGCGGTATCTTCCTCATCGTCATTCGCGGCGTCACTTGATTCAATAGTGTAATCGCGCGCGGGGGTGAAGGTTTGATTTTCGGCCGGGCGTTCGTGATTGTCGCGCAGGCGGCGTTTATAGCGGCGCAGCTGCTTGGCTACTTTATCAGCCGCCGTGTCGAAAGCCACATAAGCATCGCCGCCTTGTGAATCCGACATCACCATAATGTCCTTGCCGATGCGGATGGAGATGTGGGTTTTTACGAAACCATGTCCTTCCGGTGCGAAAGTAACAGTGGCGTCGATTGCGCGGTTGAAATACTTGCTGTTAATGTCTCCCAGTTTTGTTTCGACATGGGTATGGAGGGCGTCGCCCAGATCCATTTGCTTGCCGTGGACGGATAAATTCATGGCTGTTCACCTTTTTCTTGCTTGAAATTTAAGGACACCAAACGGGGCTTGTCCGGACGGGCAAATCCAGCTGGTTTTATAGAAACGCCTGTTTGATAGGGCATAATATTAATATATACCTCTATACTGGTTAAAGGGAAGTGAAGCATGGCGGAATCAGGTCAAAAAATCGGTATTTTCGACTCCGGCCTTGGGGGGCTTTATATTGCCTGCGCGGTTCGTGAGGCGTTGCCGCACTATGATTATCTTTATCTTGGCGACACGTTGAATTTACCCTATGGGCGCCGGTCCGACGCCAATATCCATGATTTGTGCGAAGCGGCAATGCGCCATTTATTCGCGCAGGGATGCCGCCTTGTCCTGATGGCGTGCAATACCGCCAGCGCGGCCTGTTTGCGCAAATTGCAGCAGGGATTTTTGGCGCGGGAATTCCCGGAACATCGCGTGCTGGGCGTTGTTGTGCCGACGCTGGAGGCGGCGACGGATAGCGGCCATACGCATCTGGGACTGATTGCCACCGAACGTACCGCGCATTCCAATATTTATGAAATGGAATTACAGAAGATAAATCCGGCGGTGCGCCTGCACAGCAAGGCAACCCCGCTGCTGGTTCCCCTGATCGAGCTGGGCGGCGAGAAATATCTGGATGCGGCGCTGAAAGATTATCTCGATCCGCTGCTCGCACAAAAAATCGACTGTCTCATTCTCGGCTGCACGCATTATGTG
>CAKTCH010000191.1 GCA_934538895.1 uncultured Alphaproteobacteria bacterium | reverse complement strand
ACGTACGATTGGCCACCGCCAGCCGCACACGAAGATTGAGATCACCGAAGTTAAGTCGGCTTAATCCGCTTAACCCTACGCAGGAGTTTTAAAAATGGCACATAAAAAAGCAGGCGGTAGTTCCCGTAACGGTCGCGATTCAGCCGGTCAGCGCCTTGGCGTGAAAATCTATGGCGGCCAGCAGGTTCTGGCTGGCAATATTATCGTGCGCCAGCGCGGCACGGAATTCCACCCGGGCCAGAACGTGGGCATTGGTAAGGATCATACGCTGTTTGCCTTGATTAACGGCGAAGTAAAATTCAGCATGGCTAATCGTGATCGCCGCATGGTGAGCATCGTGCCCGCCAATGATGGCGCGCAGGCGGCTGAGTAACGGTATATCAGATAACCGGATGATCGGATGATCAGAGATGGTCATCCGATTTTTGTATGCCGATCATCTGGTTATCTGCTAACGGATTATCTGACATGAAATTTCTCGACGAAGCAAAAATCTATCTTGAAAGCGGACACGGCGGCGCCGGGTGCGTGAGCTTTCGCCGTGAGAAGTTCATCGATATGGGTGGACCCAACGGCGGCAACGGCGGCAAGGGCGGCGACATCATTATTGAAGTCGTCGATACGCTGAACACGCTGATCGATTTCCGCTATACCCAGCATTTCAAGGCGCAAAAAGGCCGTTTCGGCATGGGCAAAGATCGCTCGGGCAGCGCTGGGGAAGATATAATCGTGCGGGTGCCCGCCGGTACGCAGATTCTCGACGAGGACAAGGAAACCATCCTGCTCGACCTTACGGAACCGGGCGAACGCATCGTTTTCCTGCGTGGCGGCGACGGCGGTTTTGGTAATGCGCATTATAAGACCGCGACCAATCAGGCCCCGCGCAAATCCACACCGGGCTGGCCGGGGCAGCAGGTGGCGGTATGGCTGCGCCTCAAGCTGATTGCCGATGCGGGGCTGGTGGGTTTACCGAATGCGGGTAAGTCGACCTTCCTGGCGGCCTGCACGCGTGCGCGCCCCAAAATCGCCGATTACCCTTTTACTACCCTGCATCCCAATCTGGGCGTGGCTTATGTCGGCGAAAAGGAATTCATCGTTGCCGATATTCCGGGGTTGATAGAAGGCGCGAGCGACGGTCTTGGGCTTGGCACGCGTTTCCTGGGGCATATCGAGCGTACAGCTATCCTGCTGCATTTGATCGATAGCACGCAGGATAATATCGTCGAGGCTTATCATACCATTCGCGGCGAACTGGAAGCCTATGGCGAGGGGCTTGAAGAAAAACCGGAGCTGGTCGCGCTGAATAAGTGTGATGCGCTCGGGCCTGAACTGGCAGCCGATCAAGCCCGAATCCTTGAGGATGCCATCGGCAAGAAGGTGTACCAGATTTCCGCCATTTCCGGACAGGGTGTAAAAGACGTTCTCTACCCCATGTGGGATGAAGTAAAAATCATGCGCGAACAACGGGCGGCGGAAGCCGCGGCCCGTAAAAATGCCGCCGCGGATTACGTGCCCGCGTCCGATCATCTTGAAGATGACGGTTTTGATGAGGGGCACGGAGGCTGAAGTTCCCTGCCTGCGCTGATTATTTTATATTTATTCAGGTCTTGTGATCGCCTAGACTGGCCATGACGCCCCTTTTGACCTGAAAGGCATACGATATGCGCACAGATACGCCGATCCCTCCGAAAACGATTTATCTGAAAGATTACCAGCCGCCGCGTTATCTGGTGGAGGACGTGCATTTGACTTTCAGGATATTCCCGGAGAAGACGCTTGTTCTTTCAAAGATCCATTTTAAAAAGAACCATGGTGGGAATGAGCCGCTGATTTTGAATGGCGAGCGCCTGACTCTGAAATCCGTGGCACTGGATGGTAAGGCCGTTACCGATTATCAGGTAGACGATAAATTCCTGACTATTGCCGATCCCGGCGATCGTTTCACGCTGGAGACGGAGGTTGAGATCGATCCGGCGGGCAACACCGCCCTTGAAGGGTTATATATGTCCGGCGGCAACTGGTGCACCCAGTGTGAAGCCGAAGGCTTTCGCAAGATTACATACTTCCCCGACCGCCCCGATGTCATGACTGTCTTTACTGCGCGTGTGGAGGGTGATGGCAAGACATGCCCGGTTTTGTTATCCAACGGCAATTTGATGGAAGAGGGCGATCTGCCTGATGGACGTCATTACGCTGTCTGGCACGACCCCTTCCCCAAGCCATGCTATTTGTTCGCGCTGGTGGCGGGCGATCTTGTTTATATTCAGAACCATTTCAAGACCATGACAGGGCGCAATGTCGATTTACGCATTTACGTGCGCAAGGGGGATGAGGGCCAATGCCATTACGCCATGGAATCGCTTATCAAGTCGATGAAATGGGATGAAGATGTTTACGGGCGTGAATACCAGCTCGACCGTTTCAATATCGTGGCGGTCAGCGATTTCAATATGGGGGCGATGGAGAATACATCCCTCAATATCTTTAATACCGCGCTGGTGCTGGCGCATCCGGAAACCGCTACCGATGGCGACTTCGAACGTGTCGAGGGCGTCATCGCCCATGAATATTTTCACAACTGGACGGGCAACCGCGTTACCTGCCGCGACTGGTTTCAGCTTTCCCTGAAAGAAGGGCTGACCGTTTTCCGCGATCAGGAATTTTCATCCGATATGAATTCCCGTGGGGTGAAGCGCATCGACGATGTGGTGCTGCTGCGCCGCTCGCAGTTCGCCGAAGATGCGGGGCCAATGGCCCACCCTATCCGCCCCGATAATTATATAGAGATCAGCAATTTTTATACCGTGACCGTGTATGAGAAAGGCGCGGAAGTGATCCGGATGCAGCACACATTGCTGTCGCCTGAGACATACCGCAAGGCTACCGATCTTTATTTCGAGCGTTATGACGGCATGGCGGTGACGTGTGATGATTTCGTGCAGTGCATGGAAGATGCCTCGGGGCAGGATTTGTCGCAGTTCAGGCTGTGGTATGCGCAGGCCGGTACGCCTGAGGTGACGGCGACGGGTTCATACGATCAGGCTCATCGCACCTATACGCTTGAATTGGCGCAGTCCGTACCGCCCACACCGGGGCAGCCGGTCAAGAAGCCTATGCATATTCCGGTCAGGGTCGGCCTTGTCGGCCCGAACGGTGCCGACATGGCGGAGGAGCTTTTACACCTGAAGGAGGAAAAGCAGTCCTTCGTCTTTAACAACATCCCTTCCCGCCCGGTACCGTCGATCCTGCGCAATTTTTCCGCGCCGGTGAAGCTGAAAACAAATCTGCCCGATGACGATTTGCGGTTTCTGATGGTCAACGATTCGGATGGCTTCAACCGCTGGGAAGCCGGGCATACGCTTTCCCTGCGTTTGCTGGCGGGGATTATCGACAAGATCGAGGCGGGTGAAGGCGGGATGGTCGATCCGGAATATGTCCGCAGTTTCGGCGATATGCTGAATCAGGCGTTCAGGCCGGAAACCGACAAGGCCCTGCTGGCGCGTTCGCTGGCCCTGCCCGATATCGCGATCATCGGGCAGCAGCGCAAGATCGTGAATACGGACGCCATTCATCAGGCGCGTGAAATCGTGATGATGATTTTGGCCGATCAGTTCAAAGATGTGCTGAAAAAGATTTATTTCGACAACCATGATGCTGGTGCGTTCGAAGGCGATTTTTCAGCGCGTTCCCGTCGCGCGCTTAAAAATACGGCTCTTCGTTATCTGGCGCGCGCGGACGGCAATCCGGCGCTTGTGATTGCCAGGGATCAGTATGAC
>CAKTCH010000190.1 GCA_934538895.1 uncultured Alphaproteobacteria bacterium | reverse complement strand
CTATCGTGCGCGATGGCGGGGTGAAAGGTGTCGTCATTCGTCTGGGCCGTGAATTTGCTGAAATAAAAACCGAAGGCACGCGCGTGGAAGCCGGTGCCGTCGCGCTTGACGGCAATGTCGCGCAGGCGGCGGCGAAAGCGGGCATCGCGGGCCTTGAATTTTTCAGCGGCATTCCCGGCACGATCGGCGGCGCGCTACGCATGAACGCCGGTTGCTACGGCACCGAAACAAAAGACGTGCTGGTCGAGGCGATAGCGATTGACCGTACCGGCGCTGTTCACCGCAAGAATGCTGCTGAAATGGGTATGAGTTACCGCCACAGCGAAGCCCCGAGCGACTGGGTATTCACCGGAGCGATTTTCGAAGGCCGCGCCGGTAACGAAGAAGATATTCGTACCTTCATGCAAGGGATCAAGGAAAAGCGCGGTACGTCACAACCCATCCGCGAGAAAACAGGCGGCTCGACCTTCACTAACCCTGCCGCCGAAGATATCGCCAAAGCGGGCCTTCCCGAGGGCACCAAAGTCTGGCAGCTGATCGACCGTGCCGGTTGCCGTGGCCTGCGCATCGGCGGGGCGATGATGTCGGAACTGCACGCCAATTTTATGATCAATACCGGTACGGCCACCGCCGCCGAACTGGAATCGCTGGGCGAGGAAGTCCGCGCCCGTGTACGGGCCGATAGCGGCATAACGCTGCGCTGGGAAATCAGGCGCATCGGTGAAAAAGATGATGGATAACGGATTATGGATGATGGATAATAGGCACAGGATAAGTCTTATCTTTTATCCATAATCTGATTTGAGGGTTTCAATAATGACGAAAAAAGTGGCTTTACTCGTGGGTGGCTGGTCCGCCGAGCGTCAGGTATCCCTCGAAAAAGGCAAAGCTATCGAGAAAGCCCTGCGCGAAAAAGGCTATGACGTGAACGTCATAGACGTCGATAAGGATATTGCCCGCCTGATCGCACAATTAACCCCGAAGCCCGATGTGGTTTATAACAACCTGCACGGCAAGGGCGGTGAGGACGGCACCATTCAGGCTGTGCTCGATATGCTGGAAATCCCCTATACCCATTCCAGCGTACTCGCTTCGGCGATCGGCATGGATAAGCCTGCGGCAAAAATTCTGGCGGCATCGGTCGGCGTGCGCGTGCCGGAAGGTATTCTGGCGACCAAGGATGAAGTGGTAAAAGATCATGTCATGGAACCGCCTTACGTGGTGAAGCCGCCCTGCGAAGGTTCCAGCGTCGGCGTGCGCATCATCCTTGAGCGCGACAACCAGCCGCCGCTCGATCTCGAAAACTGGGCCTTCGGTGAAGAGGTTCTGGTCGAACAATATATTCCGGGCCGCGAGCTGACCGTCGCCGTGCTGGACGGTAAGGCGCAGGCCGTGACCGAAATCGTCGCGCAAACGCGCTTCTTCGATTACGAAGCCAAATACCATGACACCCGCACCGAATATGTGCTGCCCGCGAAGATCCCGCAGGACGTTTACGATGCCGCGCTCGATTATGCGGAACGCGTGTTCGGCGTGGTCGGATGTTCCGGCATCGCGCGCTGCGATTTCCGTTATGACGACGCAAAGCCGGGCGCGGAAGGCCTTTACTTCCTTGAAATCAATACCCAGCCGGGATTCACGCCTGAATCCATCGGCCCGTCTCAGGTTATTTATAACGGCATGTCTTACAACGATCTTTGTGCCCATCTTGTGGAAACCGCCCAATGTCACGGTCTGGAACAACCCGTTCCCAAATCATCGGCAGACGCGCCCGCTACGCAAAAAAAGCGCGCCTGACCGGATTTATCCGTCGCTTCGGCTTCGGTATCGCGTGCGCGGTCGTGCTGGCCGGGGCGGGCGTCTGGCTGTCTTTAAGCGGCGCATGGGACCGCACCGAACAGAAACTGCGTAACACGGCCTATGAGAAACTGGCCGATTCCGGTTTTCGCGTAAACAATATTCTGGTCGAAGGCCGTTATGAAACCGATCCCGACGTGCTGCGCGCCATCATCAACCTCAATCGCGGCGATCCGATCTTCGCCTTCGATCCGGCGGAAGTGCATGAAATGATCGAGCGCCTGTCATGGGTGCGCGAGGCCCATGTCGAACGCCGCCTGCCGGACACGATTTATGTCGGCCTGATCGAGCGCAAGCCGATCGCGCTCTGGCAGCATAAGAACAAGCTGCGCGTAATCGATGAGGAAGGCGTGACGCTCACCGACAAACTCTCCGCCAGCCAGAAAACCCTGCCCATCGTCGTAGGGGAATATGCGAACGAACAGGCTCACAATCTGCTGACCATGCTGGAAGCCGAACCGGAAATCAGGAACATGGTCGAAGCCGCCACATGGGTAGGCGACCGCCGCTGGGATCTGACGCTGAGGAACGCCATGATCGTGCGCCTGCCGGAGAACGATATCGGCCTGGCCTTGAGCCGTCTGGCCAAGGCGCAGGCGCAGGATAAAATCCTCGATAAGGACCTGAACGTCATCGACCTGCGCGAAAAAGACCGCATCACCGTCCGCACCCGCCCCGGCGCGGTGCAGGAATATCAGGCCAGCTTCGACAGCAAAAAAGGCGATAATATTTAGACGGCCATGAACAATTCCCCTCCTGCAAAAGCGCCGCCGCGCACAAAAAGCGCCATACAGGCGCAGCGCAAGAGAGCGCGTAAACGTAAGAAGAAAGTCAGCGCGGGCCGTCAGGCCCTGTCATGGCTGGTATCGGCTGTCGTGGGCATTGCCTTCACTGTCACGATGGCCTTGATTATACAGGCGCGCCATACCAGCTTCTACGGCGAACCCCTGAGAGAAAAGGTCGTGGCGCTGGCGCAAATACATCTGCATGGCCTGCCTGAAAATGCGGAAGAACGGGCGCGCGTCGTCAGCGGTATTCCCGATCTTTATCTCCTGCCGGCGAACGCTGTGCTGCAAGAGGACATCGCGGCGCGTTTTACCCGTCTGGGCATTCAGTTCGCCTATGTGCCGGAAGATGTCAGGCCGGGCAATGGCCGTTATATGTGCAAGGCCACCGATACGGACCTGATTCCGGCGGTGGCGTGGAATATCGCGGCGGCCCTGCATCCGATTCCCGATGAAGCTTTGCAAGCGCTCGATCTGAAATACATCATCTTTTGCGGCGATCTCTATCACGAAAAATCGAAGGTGGGCGGTTTCCCTGTGCCGGTGAACGACCTGATGATGCTGAATCTGACGCACAGGACGCAAAACCGCGATATTCAGGAACTTTTCCTGCATGAATTCTATCATCTTGTCGAAGCGCGAAATGACCTGACCCATGACCCGGAATGGGACAATCGGTACGGTACGGGCTATCGTTCGGGCTATGCGGGCAATACGGGGCCGGCGAACAGCCGCCTTGGGACCGGGAATTACGGTTTTCTCAATCGCTACAGCGAGTCTTTCCCTTATGAAGACAGGGCCGAAATATTCGCCATGCTGATGCTGGACCGGCCCGGACTGATCTAGTTTATCATGAGCCGGCAGGATGAACTGCTTTACGCCAAGGCCAGGTATGTCGCGCAAAAGGCAAGGCAGCATCTGGGGCTGAAAATCGAGCCTTTCTAGGGCTTGCCCCGCAGGGCGCGGGAATATTATAGTATGCCTTCCTTTTTAAGTCTTAAATGCCGGCCCGTCCCCATGAAACAACGCCCCCGCCCCAAAGGTTCTGTGATCGCCGCGCTGGATATCGGTTCCAGCAAGATTGCCTGCTTTATCGCGCGGGTGGTCGATGACGAGGGGCGCTTCCAGATTCTGGGTATCGGGCATCAGGCCGCTGTCGG